>JBFFIL010000056.1:0-7690 GCA_041556535.1 Acidimicrobiia bacterium
TGGCCCAACTCCTGGAACTGCCTCAGCTTGCGCAATACGACGGCCCAGCCGAGCGTGACGGCGGGTGCGGTCGGATCCATGCCGAGCTTCACCCGAAGGGGTCTGCCCGTCGCGAGCTTCGCCTCGAGCTCTTCCTCCGGCACGACGGCGTCGGTATGCCTGAGGAGGACGTCCAGGTCGGCTTGCCGGGTCATTGGCCGAAGAGGGTAAACGCCTTGGCTCGGAGAGCGGCCGCTTGATCCGACCTCTCTTCAGGGATCGTCAGCTTCGAGGTAACCCCCAACCGGTCGAAGATGACACGGGCGGCGGGGGACATCGATTCAGCGTCTCTCCCTCGACCGTCCCTCCTTCGCCACCCTCGGGACCCTACGACACAGAAGCGAGATCGGCGGCAACGAAGCGCCAGGGCAGGTGTTGTGCCTTGGAGATGCCGACCCTCGGTGTGGAGATGATCACTCCCGGCGGGTCACCCCGCTCCAGCCGAACCTCCGATGCAGCGGAGAGGAGGTCGGTCCCGTTGTGGTCCAGGGTGATACCAAGCGCCTGCGTCAGCTTTCCCGGGCCGTTGGCCAGTTGATCTCGACGACTCCGGCGGCGGATGGCTGTTCCTTCACCCTCCACGATTTCTCCTCCCCGAATCAGGATCCCCCAGCCCACGCCGACGGGGCCCGCAGAGGTGTTGGCCGCGGTGTGAACGCCATACGAGAGATAGGTGTACAGGGTCCCCGGCCGGTCGAACATGGCAGCGTTGCGAGCGGTCCGCCCCCGGTATGCGTGCGAGGCAGGGTCCTCGGCGCCCTTGTAGGCCTCGACCTCGCTGATCCTCAGACGAACGAGGGCACCTTCCGCTTCCGAGACCAGATACGAGCCAAGCAGTCTCGGGGCTGCCGTTTCGGGCTCGCCGGCGAGGATCTGCTTCAGGTCATTCATGGCGACCGGTCGGAACACACGCCCGCGATGCCGACCGCAAAGGGACGGCATGGTTCTGAGTTCGGTCCGCCTTGAAGTCCGTTGTGCCGGAGAGGCAGTGACGATCACACACCTCTCAGCGAGGCCCCGAGATCGGAGGCTGAGTCGATCATCGACTGCCGCAAAGGAGCGACTTCCTCGTTGGTCAGGGTGCGGTCTCCGGCGCGAAGTCGATAACGTATGGCCACCGCCTTCTTGCCGCCGAGCTCCTCGGTGACGAACTCGTCGAAGACATAAGCGCTCTCGACCAGGGGTGTTCCGGCTTCGATTGTGACTGACAGAATCGGCCCGATCGGATCGTCGCGATCCATCAGGAACGACAGGTCGAAGTCCACATGTGGGTAGGGAGAAGGCGTCGCGGACTGGACCGAAGGCACCGCCGCCACCAGCGATGCGACGTCCAACTCGGCTATGCCCACACGACCGTCGATCTCGAAGTGCCTCGAAGCTCGGGGACTCAACTCTCCGACGTGCCCGATCGAACGCCCCTGCACCATGACTTCCGCGGCACGACCAGGGTGATAGCCGGGCGGTGACGCCGGCTCGAGCCGGAAGTCGATGACTCCCAGCGAGTCCGCCAGCCGGTGCCATATCCCCAGCGAGAGGCCACCCGATGCACCCAGCGCAGCTTCACCGAACTGCTGAGGACCGAAGTCGCCGTGCACGCACCAAGCCACACGATCTACCTGCTCCGGGAGTCGCGGGTCCTCCGCTGCGGCCGTGGTGAAGAACACCTTGCCGACCTCGAACAGAGCCACTCTTCGAGCGCCCCGTGACACGTTGTATTTCACCGCGCTGAGTAGCCCGGGGAGAAGTGTGGGCCGAAGCTTGGACTCCTCGTCGCTGAGCGGGTTCTTGACCGTGAGCAGGTCTTCGGCGGCCATCCCCAGACCGGCAACGTCGTCGGGGTTGACGAAGGGAAGAGTGACTGCCTGGTTGAGGCCCGCGCTCGCCAGCGTGGCCATCAGTCTCCGACTGCGTCGTTGAGACGAAGTGAGCCCACCTGCCGGACCGGTCGGCAACGTCGCCTCGAACTTGTCGTAGCCGTGGACGCGTGCGATCTCTTCGATCAGGTCCGCCGGTCGAGTCACATCGGGGCGGAAACTCGGAACCGTGATGTTCATGGGGTCGTCTCCATGAATCTGCATCCCGAGCCTCTCGAGGATGGCCGACACGCCGGCTGGCTCGAACCCCGAGCCAAGAAGCCTCTCGACTTCGGCGATGGACAACTCGACCTCTGTCGGAACCACCGGCGTCGGATGCTCGTCGACTGCGCCTTCGAGCACCTCTCCCCCTGCCCATCGAGCAACAAGTGCACTGGCGCGCCGGTTGGCGATGTCGGCCAGGTCCGGGTCGACCCCTCGCTCGAACCTGGTTGCGGCCTCAGAGCGGAGGTCATGGCGCCGCCACATCCTCATGATCGTCGGCGGATCCCATGAGGCCGCCTCCATGAGAACGCGGCTGGTCGACTCCGAGACCTCACTCCTCGCTCCCCCCATGGTCCCCGACATCGATGTCGGCCCGTCGTCGTCGTAGATGATCAGATCGTCGGGCGTCAGAGACCTCTCCTCGCCATCGAGTGTCACGACGGTCTCGCCTTCGCCTGCTCTCTTCACCACGAGGTGCTGGCCCGTGATCGTCTCCGCGTCGAAGGCATGCAGCGGGTGACCGAGCTCGAACATCACATAGTTGGTGGCGTCGACGACGTTGGAGATCGGCCGTGTTCCCACCTTGTGGAGTCGGTGGCGGATCTTCAGCGGAGACTGGCCCAAGGTCACCCCGGTGATCTCTCTTGCGGTGAACCTACGGCACCCGATGCTGTCCTCGATCGAGATCGAGACTGGAGTGCTGCCAGGGACAGTCACCAACTCGACCTCCGGAACCCGGTAGTCGAGGTCGAAGTACGCCGCCAAGTCTCTGGCCACGCCCATAATCGAAAGCGCATCCGGACGGTTGGGGGTTATGTCGAGATCGAAGACCACATCTGGAAGCTCGACCAGGTCGCTGAAGCTCGACCCCGGCTGAGGCTCACCATCCAGCACCAGGATCCCTGAGTGATCCGCGCCGAGGCCCAACTCTGCCTCGGAGCAGATCATGCCGTTCGACTCCACCCCTCGGATGGTGCGCCGCCCGATCTCGAGGCCGCCCGGCAAGACGGATCCGGGCTTGGCAACCGCCACAAACGCACCGCTCTCGAAGTTCCAGGCTCCGCAGATGATCTGTTCGGCGCCGGATCCCGTGTCCACCTGGCAGATGCGGATCTTGTCTGCATCTGGATGTGCCGCGACCTCGGTGACCACGCCGACGAGGACGTCACTCCATCCGATGTCGAGCATGTCCACGCCTTCAACGGTGAGGCCGAGCATGTCGAGCGCATGGGTGAGCTCCCCGACGTCCGTCGTGGGGAGGTCGATGAATTCCAGGAGCCAGCCGAGAGGCACACGCATCAGAACTGCTCCAAGAACCGGACGTCGTTGTCGATGAAATCGCGCAACGACTCGATCCCATGCCGGACCATGGCTAGACGCTCAGGTCCCATCCCGAAGGCGAAGCCGCTCACTTTCGTGGGGTCGTAGCCGACCGCCTCCAAGACGTTCGGATCGACCATCCCACACCCGAGCAGCTCCAGCCATCCCGCGCCGCCACACACCCTGCACCACGGTTCGCCGCCGTCACAGTTGAAGCAAGACACGTCGAGTTCGGCACTCGGCTCGGTGAAGGGAAAGAAGTGTGGCCGGAGGCGTACCTCGCTCTGCGCCCCGAAGTACTCGCGGGCGAAGTGGAGCAACGTCCCCTTGAGATCCCCGAATTGGATGTCGGAGTCGACCGCGAGCCCTTCGATTTGGTGGAAGACCGGCAGGTGGGTGGCGTCGATCGTGTCGAGCCGATAACAGCGACCCGGCACGACGATATAGACCGGTGGGTCGTGTTGTTCCATCCACCGCGCCTGCACCGGAGACGTGTGGGTCCTCAGAAGGACTTCGTCGTCTGGATCCCCCCAATCCAGGTACATCGTGTCCTGTTCCCAGCGCGACGGATGAGTCGGTGGTGTGTTCAGGGCATCGAAGTTGTACCAGGCGAGCTCGGCTTCGGGTCCTTCCGCAACCTGGTACCCGAGCCCCACGAAGATGTCGACCACCTCGTCGATGGTCTGTTGGACGAGGTTGAGCGAGCCCGACGGCAGCCTGATCGACTCGAGGGTCACGTCTATCGACTCGTCCCGGAGCCGCCGCTCCTCGTCCGCCGCCTCCAGTTCCCGCCTTCGCTCGATCAGAAGGGCTTCTATGGCCTGGGTCGCCTCATTGAGCTTCGCCCCGACCTTCGGACGCTCCACGGGTTCGAGTCTCCCCATCGAGCTTCGCACCCTCCCCAGTGTCGAATCCTTGCCTAGAAGCGAGGATTCGACCGATGTGAGGTCGTCCAGTGTCCCTGCACCCGACACGGCATCCGGAGCGCTGGCTATCGCCTCGTCGAGAGCGGGAATCGGGTCCATAGGGGCGGGAGGTTAAACCCCGGCTCCCGGTTTTCCCTTTCTGTCGGCCAGCTCGTGTATGACGATCCCCGCGGCTACCGCGACATTGAGGCTCTCGGTTGCCCCCGCGGTCTGAATGGTCACTCTCACATCGGATCGCTCGACCAGATCGGCCGGAAGCCCCGAGGACTCCTCCCCCACCAGTATCGCGACTCTCTCCGCCACAACGTCGGCAGGTGGGATCCCTCCTTCGACGACAGTCGCTATCAGGGTCCGATTCAGCGCGGACGGGTCATCCACCGGCATTATCGGAGTCTGAAACTGCCCGCCGGCCCCGGCGCGCAAGACCTTCGGCGACCAAGGATCGGCGGTACCAGGCATGTAGGCGAAGGCCATGCCAAAGGAGGCCGCGGTCCGGATGAGCGTCCCCACGTTTCCAGGATCCGAGACTCCCACTGACACCACGACATCCAGGCCGCCGATGTCCGCTGGATCGGGAATGTCCACTACCGCCACAGGCCCGCGAGGGCTCTTGGTGCCGGCAAGACGCTCCAGGGCCCTCTCGTCCACAGGCATCGAGCCCTCGAATCCGTCCTTGGGGCGGGCGAAGACCGCCCGCACCACTGCCCCAGCTTCGATTGCGTCGGCGATCAGGGCAGGGCCCTCGATGAGAGTCTGGCCGCGTTCGCGTCTGGCCACGGCGCGATGGAGCCGGGCCGCCTCCACCACAGCGCGGTTGCGGTGGTTGCGGACCGGCTCCACCTCAACCCTGCTTGGAGACCTCGACGAGGTGAGCGAAGGCCTCGGGGTCCCTCACGGCCAGGTCGGCCAGCATCTTCCTGTCCACCTCGACCTCCTGAGCCTTCAGGCCTGCAATGAACTTGCTGTAGGTCGTCCCGTTCTGGCGGGCGGCGGCATTGATGCGAGCGATCCAGAGTCGGCGGAACTCTCCCTTGCGGGCCCGGCGATCCCGATAGGAGTCCTGCATCGCATGCATGACCTGCTCGTTGGCGGTCCTGAATCTGCGGCTCCGCGCTCCCTTGTACCCCTTCGCGCGTCCGAGGACCTTCTTGTGGGACTTCTTCGCGTGAACCGCGCGCTTTACACGTGCCATGACAGTCCTCCTACCGGCCGAGCTGCTTCTTGATCACCTTGGCGTCACCGGGAGCCATCTCGACCTCGCGAGAGCGCCGCCGGAACGTCTTCTTTCCCTTGGCCAGTCGGTAGTGACCCCTGCCCGACTGACGACGCATGAACTTGCCGGAGCCGGTGACCTTGATGCGCTTCTTGGCGCCACTGTGCGTCTTCATCTTCGGCACGGCGTCCTCCTATTCCTCTTCGTGAGCCTCTTCGCTGATCCGGGATGGTCTCGGCCGCCTGATCGGGGCCAGCACCATCGTCATCGTCCCGCCTTCCTTCTTCGGCTCCTGCTCGACGGTGCCGAACTCTGCCAGGTTGCCGGCGAGTCGCTGGAGGAGATCGCGCCCGACACCGGGCCGCTCGTTCTCCCTGCCCCGGAAACGGATGTTGACCTTGACCTTGTCACCCGCCTCCAAGAAATCCTGAGCCTTCCTGCGCGTGATATCGAAGTCGTGGTCGCCGATCCGAACTCTCATCCGGAGCTCCTTGATCGTGGTGCGGGTCTGCTTCTTACGAGCCTCGCGCTGTTTCACAGACTGTTCGTACTTGTATCGCCCGTAGTCCATGAGCCGGCAAACCGGGGGTTTGGCGTTGGGCGCGACCTCGACCAAGTCCAGATCCAGCTGCTCCGCAAGCCAAAGGGCCTCTCTTATCGTCTTGACTCCGATTTGCTCTCCGTCAGGTGCCACGACACGGACCTCTTTGGCCCTGATGGCGCCGTTCACACGCAACTCGTTGATGCTGGTACCTCCTGTAGATCAACAAAAAAGCAGCAGGACGGAACCTGCTGCACGAGGACATGCCCGACGGGCTTGTCTTCTACGACCTCGACTCGCTCTGATCCGTATCGGTCCTCGCGGACGGGTGGGGAAGCAGCAGCTTCCGCTCTTTGCTTCGTATGTGCGGGCAAGGATACCAGTGGCCTCGACTCACTCCACATTCGCGTTCTCAGGCCTGACCCACGCGGCGCAAGGCTGTGACAGTGAGGACGGCTGCTTCCGCGGCCTCATTCCCCTTGTTCGCCTCATTGGCGCCCGCCCTTTCCAGAGCGTGCTCATATTCGTGGACGGCGAGGATCGCATTGGCAACGGGAACACCGGTCTCCAGGGCCACCGCTGCTATCCCAGCGGTCGACTCCCGCACGACTATGTCGTAGTGGTCGGTCTCCCCTTTGACAATGGTTCCGATGGCGATGACGGCGTCATGGCCGGCCCTCGCGAGCGCCTGCGCCGCTATCGGCAACTCGAGCGCTCCCGGAACCCGGACGACGGTCACATCCGCCACCCCCAGTTCCTCGCACCGCTTCTGTGCTGCATCCAGCATCGAGTCGTTGATGGCCTGGTTCCAGGATGCGACCGCTATGCCTATCCGCATCCCGTCGCCCGCGGCGACGCCCTCAGCCTTCTTCGTCACGCTGGGCGTCGAGTTCGAGTTGATGGCCGAGCCGGGTCGCCTTCGTTGTGAGGTAGTCGCGGTTCTCGGCGTTGGGCTTGATGGGGATGGGGACGCTTTCCACGATCGAGAGCCCGTACCCTTCGATCCCGGCCCTCTTCGTCGGGTTGTTGGTCATGAGCCTCATCGACCGAACCCCGATGTCGTAGAGGATCTGCGCGCCGACTCCGTAGTCCCGGGAGTCAACCGGCAGACCCAAGTGGACGTTGGCATCGACGGTGTCGAGCCCGTCGTCCTGTAGGCGATATGCGGCGAGCTTGTGCAACAGTCCCACACCGCGGCCCTCATGGCCCCGGATGTAGAGGACAACCCCTCGGCCTGCCTCGGCGATGTGCTCGAGAGCCCAGTTGAGTTGGTCACCGCAGTCACAGCGGAGGCTCCCGAAGACGTCACCCGTCAGACACTCCGAATGGACTCTCGTCAGCACGGCTTCGCCGTCCCCAATGTCGCCGTAGACGAGGGCGATGTGCTGACGGTCGTCCACCATGGACTTGAACCCGATGGCTTGATAGGTGCCGTACTCGGTTGGGATCCGGGCCTCGACCACCCGCTCAACCAACATCTCCGACTCCCGGCGATACGCGATCAGAGCGGCAATCGTCCCGAGAAGAAGGTCGTGTTGCTTGGCAAATGTCTCCAGGTCCCCGAGGCGGGCCA
>JBFFIL010000057.1:0-7654 GCA_041556535.1 Acidimicrobiia bacterium
CCCGGCTTGACCGTGGTGGCCTTCAAGGCGACGTCGGTGAGGCGGTTGATCTCGATGCCGGGCGCGACCTCCACCCACAGGGAAGCGTCTCCGGCCAGTGGCAGGAAACCCTGTGCGATCGTCCCGAGGAACGCCGCATATTGGGGCTGCAAGCTGTCCAGGAACGCATACGACCTGAGCTCAATACCTTTCGCCATCGTCTCCTCCATCCGAACCGCTCACTATTTGCACACCGGCCGAAGCGCCGATCCTGGTGGCACCGGCAGCGATCATGTCCTCGGCATCGTCGGCGGTTCGCACACCACCTGAAGCCTTCACGCCCATGTCGGGCCCTACCGTCTCGCGCATCAGCGCCACGTCGTAGACCGTGGCGCCACCCGGCCCGAAGCCGGTCGATGTCTTGACGAAGTCCGCCTTGGCGCGCTTGGCCAGAGCAGAGGCGATGACCTTCTCCTCATCGGTCAGCAGCGCCGTCTCGAGGATGACCTTGCACACGGCCCCGACCTCGTGGGCGGCGTCGACGACCCTTGCGATGTCGGCGAGCACGACATCGGTCTGATTCGACTTGAGGGCCCCGACGTTGATGACCATGTCGATTTCCCTCGCGCCGTCCCTCAGCGCCTTGCGCGCTTCCATCGCCTTGACCTCGGTGGTGGTCGCCCCGAGCGGGAACCCGATCACGGTGCAGACGGGCACAGTCGTGCCGCGAAGGTTGTTGGCCGCCCTCTTCACCCATGTCGGGTTGATGCAGACCGAGGCGAAACCATATTGCTCGGCCTCCGCGCAGAGCTTGTCTATCTCGTCGGCGGTGGCACCGGGCGCCAGCAGGGTGTGGTCGATATAGCGGGCCAGATCGAGCGGCACGTCGGCTGCGGGGCCATGGAAAGCGACCCTGTCGGCGCCATTTGCGACGACCTCGCGCACCCTTTCGGGTGTCTCGGCCATGTCGAACCGCGTCGAGAGTGCCTCTAGCACCTCGCGGGTGATGGCATCGACGAGCGCTTCGCGGTTCATGGGCTTGAGTATTGCCGATCGAGGGCGTCGATCTTGGCAACCCGGCGGGCGTGACGACCCCCTGCCCAGTCGGTGGCGAGCCACTCCGTGACGATTTGCCATGCGAGGGTCTCGCCGATCGAGCCGGCACCGAGCGTCAGAACGTTTGCGTGATTGTGCTGACGAGCGTTGCGGGCGGACGATATGTCGTGGCAGGGCGCCGCCCGCACGCCGGGAACCTTGTTGGCGGCCATTGCAGATCCGATGCCCGCCCCGTCGACGACGATTCCCCAGCGGGACTCGCCGGAGGCGACCCTTTGCGCAACGGCCAGGGCGAAGTCCGGGTAGTCGACCGCCTCGTGAGAGTCCGTCCCGCAGTCGGCGATGTCCCACCCGGCCTCCTTCAGCTTGAAGGCGATCCTCTCCTTCAGGGCGAACCCGCCATGGTCGGCCCCCACCGCAATCGAGCGCTCGCCGCCATCCACGGCGGGGGCGACCCCTCCGGCATGTGACGGGGCCGGTTCGGGTCGTTGGTCGGACTCGTCGGTTCCGGGGACCGGGCCAGGTGACCCCGCGATCCCGTCCACGATCCGGGCGACGATCGAGCGCACCTCTTCTTCCGATGGCAAGGGCTCGGGTCGGGAAAACGTCATGTTCGCGCTGGGGTCTCCACCAAAGCCATCCTAGGAGAGGTGCCCTGTGACGACTGGTAGCGCCTCCGATGACGGTCCCGCGTCAAAAAGCCCTTTCGATGGACGCGCCGCGGCCACCGTTCGGTCATATGATGGGTCCGTGGTCGACTTCGACTCCGCATTCCTCTGGGAGAGCGAGGCGCTCCGCTCTTCGTCACCAAGAAGAGCGAGGACGCCCCGTCACTCACATCGCGATCCGCGGGACGATGCGACCTGGGTGACGCTTCGCGAAGGCCACGGGGAGACCGGCGTCCCGGTCTCGACACTGCGCAAGTGGGCAATGGGTGGCAATGTCGCGACGTATATGCAGGAGACCCCCGTCGGCCAGGTGCGGATGGTCTCCCTACAAGGGATCTACAAGCGGGCGGAGGAGCTGGGTCGGGAGATAAGCGGCCGGCCCCCTGCTCAAGCGCCAATCCCGGCTGCACCCAGGCCGGCGCCTCGCCACTCACCCCGCCCCGCGGAGGAGCCGGAAGTCCCGCCCGGCACGACCCTCGTCCCGCTCGACGCCTGGAACAAGATGCTTCTCCAACTGGGGAACCTCCACGAGGCAGGTCAGCAGCTCGCCGAAGCAAGTGCCCGCGCGGCCAAAGCCGAGACCGAGGCGGCCTTCCTCAAGGAGAGGCTGGCCGAGATGCGTGAGGAACTGGCCCGCTCCCGCGAGGGCGAGGCAACGCCACCGCCCCAGTCGGCTAGCGCGCCTCCGGTGCCCGGCACAGGGTCGTCCTCGGGCTCTCTCGGTGTGATTCGACAGGTCTACCAGTCCTGGCGAGGGCGCGGGAGAAGATAACTTCCCGTCAGGCGCCGTCACCGCCGACCAGGCGGTAGGCGACCACCTGGGAGATGTTCACCTCCATCGCGAACTCGACGAACTCATCGGTCGTCTCATCGAGGATGTTGACGTCCATCGCCATGGTCGAGGCGAAGCTGAAGTCGGCCGCCATGACCATCCCTGCCACCGGATCGAACGATGTGGTCATGTCGGTGACGCTCTCGTCGACTGACATGAGAAATCGCAAGTGCTCTCTGAGAGCCTCCAGCTCGGCCAAGTCCTCGTTGCCCGCATCGTCCGGAGTGAACGATTCCATGAGGCCGATCAAGAAATCGGCGAGATCGATCTCGACTCTCGACGTGGTTGTCGTTGTCTCAATGATCAGAACCTCGACGCCGGAGAAGGTCCCGGTCCCGACTACCTCGCTGTCTATCGTCGTCGTGGCAGGGTCGACGAACGGCATCGGGATATCCATGGTCTTCGTCCAGGTGGACCCGACTTCGAGCTCCTGGTCCGGGAATGGGGGCCCGATGAAGTTGCCCAGTCCGGAAGCGGGGCCGTTGAAGCCCTGCAGGTCACCGAGGTCTCCGCCGAACATGCCTCCGAGGCCGCCTTCGTCTGCTATGACGTTGCCTTGCTCGTCGACGCGCAAGGTGATGTCGATCGGAGCCATCTCGGCGAACTCGGGGACCTCGCCCGCGGGAATGGGGGCACCGTCGATCTCACCGCTCACCTCGAGCGAGGAGAAGTCGGCCGTGATGGTTATCTCGAAGACTCCAGGGTCTTCGGTCTCGGCGACGACGTAGACGAAGGGCGTGGTGCCGGCGAGCCGGACTTTCGCCAACGCAGGCATGCCTTCGGCCCCGAGGGCGGACGAGTCGCCGATCGTAGAGAGCTCCATGGTGATGTCGAGGTCCACCTCGTACCGGATGGTCTGCCCCGCTTGGAGGTCGTAGCGGAGGAGCACCGGCAGGTCGACCCCTGGAGTGGTCGTGGTCGTCGACCCGGCAATGGTCGTCGTGGTCTCTGCGCTGGTGCTCGTCGTGTCTCCAGCGCTCGGGACACATGCAGCAAGCACCAGGGCGGCGACAGGGGCCAGTGCCGACAGGCTTCTTCTCATGCCACGATTATGGGGCTTCTGGCGGGCAAAGCGTTCGCCGAGCGTTAGGTTGCGCGGCCAATGAATGCATGGATGCCGCTGGCCGGGGCCACCTTCGGCTGGGGCGCGTCGGCGGTCCTGACGCGGGCGGTGATCCTCGAAGGCGTGGACACGTTCACGATCGTGCCGCTGCGGATGGTTTTCGCCACGGCAGCTCTGTTCATCGTGATGATCGCCTGGAGGAGGTTCTTCACGCTCGACGGCGAAGCTTGGAAACGCGGGGCCGTCCTCGGGATCGTCGGGATGGCCATGCCCATGATCCTGATGACACTCGCCCTGGAGGATCTCCCCGTGAGCCTGGGCGGCCTCCTGATCGCACTGATCCCCATTTCGACCATCGTTGCGGCGCACTTCATCGTCGATGGGGAGGGCTTTCAAGCCAAGTCTCTTCCCGGCCTCGTCATCGCGCTACTCGGCTCCGCCTTGCTGGTCGGGATCGGCGGCGAGTCGATCGAAGGAGTCGACGATCTGTGGCAGGGCCTGCTGTTCGTCGTGGCTGGCGTGATCATGGCCGGGATCGGCGGGGCACTGAGTCGGAAGTTCGCGATCGAAGTGCCCGCGGACGACCTGGTCCTGCCCCAGTTCAGTGTCAACACAGTCTTCGTGCTTGCCATCACACCGTTCATGGCAAGGACCGAGATCGGGTCCATAGATGGCGGAACCTGGCTGATGATTGCGGGCATCGGAGCCATCGGCACAACTCTCGCCTTCGCCTCGTTCATCGTGGCCGCCGGAGTCAATCCGGCGTCTCGGCTGGCGCTGACCGGTTACACCGTCCCGGTGGTGGCGCTGACCCTCGCCGCGGTCTTCCTCGGGGAGAAGATCACGCCGACGATCCTGGGGGGAGCTGCCCTGATACTCGCGGGTGTGATCCTCGCCGAACGGGGCACCGACCACGTCCCGGAGCCGGGTGTGGAGACGTCACGGTGATGGCGGGCCTCATATATGAGGAGCCGACTCCGAAGGGGCCCGATACGCTCCCGGCACAATGAGCCGTCCGATACTCGTCGCCGTTGCCTGGCCGTACGCCTCGGGGTCGCTGCACCTCGGGCACCTCGGCGGCGCCTATCTGCCCGCCGACATCTTTGCCCGCTATCACCGAATCGCCGGCAACGACGTGCTCATGGTCTCAGGCTCCGACGCCAACGGGACTCCCATCACTGTCAAGGCGGACGAGCTAGGGATCACGCCTCGCGAGGTGGTCGACACCTATCACCCGGAGATACTCGGGTACTGGGAGAGTCTGGGCATCTCCTTCGACCTCTTCACCACGACGATGACCGAGAATCATCACGAGATAACCCAGGACTTCTTCCTCCAACTGCTGGACAAGGGATATCTGACCCGGCGCACCACCGAGCAGTTCTACGACCCTGACGCGGAAAGATTCCTGCCGGACCGGTATGTCGAGGGAACCTGCCCCCACTGCGGTTACACCGAGGCGAGGGGCGATCAATGCGACAACTGCGGCCGCACGCTCGACGCGACCGACTTGGTCGACCCCCGCTCCGCCCTGAGCGGCGCAACGCCCGAGCGGAGGGAGACGGAGCACTTCTTTCTCCAGCTGCCGGCTTTCGCCGACCGGCTTCACGGCTGGATCTCCGGTCAGACGACCTGGCGCAAACACGTGAAGAACTGGGCCCTGGGCATGATCGAGGACATGCCGGAGCGTGCGATAACCCGGGATATCGACTGGGGCGTGGACATCCCCGTCGACGACGTCGGCCCGGGGAAGAAGATATACGTCTGGTTCGATGCCGTCATCGGGTACCTGTCGGCCTCGATCGAATGGGCCTCCGGGACGAACGACCCGGACCAGTGGGAGAAGTGGTGGAAGAATCCAGAGGCGGAGTCCTACTACTTCGTGGGCAAGGACAACATCCCGTTCCACACGGTGATCTGGCCGGCCATGCTCCTCGGGCGCGGCGACCTCGATTTGCCGACCGACGTCCCCGCCAACCAGTACATCACATTCAAAGGTGCCAAAGCCTCCAAGTCGAAGGGTGTTGGCAATTCGATCGGCTGGTACGCCGAGCGACTGCAACCGGACGCCATTCGCTACGCGATCGCCTCCGTGCTCCCCGAGCAGAACGACACCGACCTGAGCGACGACGAGATCGTCAGGAGGGTCAACGACGAGCTGGTGGCCACCTGGGGGAACCTCGTCAACCGGGTGCTCTCAATGAGTGCACGCAACTTCGACGGCAGCGTCCCCGAGCCTGGCGCGCTGGAGCCCGAGGACGAGGCGATCCTCGCCCTGGGCCCGAAGACACTGGACGACGTGGGCGCACACATCCAACGAGTCGAACTGCGGGCGGGTCTCCGCACGGCCATGGCTGCGGCGGCCGAAGTGAACGCCTATCTCAACGCCACCGAGCCGTGGAAGACCTTGGACTCGGACAGGGAGAGAGCCGGGACAGTGCTCTGGACGGCGATTCAGGCGATCTCGGCCATCCGTGTCGCGCTTGCCCCATATCTGCCATGGTCTACCCGAGCCATCGGTGTCATGCTGGGCGTGGGCGGGGAGATCGACATGTGGGCCCCGGTAGAGATTCGAGGCGACTCACGACTCGGGGAAGTCGAGCCGCTCTTCGAGAAGCTCGACAGCGACGTCTTCACCTGAAACCCTCAAGGACCAATCGGGGTCAAAACCAGGGTCATCCCCGATTTGGGGTGAGCGTTTCCTCCTATAGGTTGGTGCCATGGCCCGCATAGCCCGGATAGTCGGTGGATTCGGCCTCATAGTGGCCGGATCCTTCATGCTTTTCCTCCCGGGACCTGGGATCCTGACGATCGCTGCGGGCCTGGCACTCCTTGCCAAGGAGCTTCCCTGGGCCGGCAGGCTCACCGATCGGGTCAAGAGCCGCCTTCGGACGGGAAGAGACAGCCCCGTCGCCCGTGAGCGGGAGGACGCTTAGGAGGGCGGGTAGACCCCCATCCCCTTTGCCTTCTCCGTCTGCCAGAACACGCCGGCTATCTCGTCGATCAGCGCCACGAGCTTCTCGCCCTCGGCGGGGTCGGCCGACTTCTTGGCGTCGCCTGCCTGGTGGATGGCTCGCCAGAACAGGTCGTCGAGATCGGGGAACTCCGAACGGTGATCGGCCGTGAAGAAGTCGGCCCAGAGGACCATCAGATGGTGCTTGACTTCTTCGGCCCGCTCTTCTTTCAATTGGAGTGCCCGCGCCCGAAACACCTCATCATCGGACTCCTGGTATTTCTGGGCGATCTTCATCACCGACAGCGCCTCGATCTTGGCCTGAGCGGGGTCGTAGACGCCGCAGTAGAGGTCGCAGTGGGCATGGGCGATGGTCACGGCTCTCATGGGGCTCCTTGTGGGTAGGTCGAACGCGGCCGACCATACTCCGGCCGGACAATGTCGATGAAACGGTTTCGGGTCGCAGAGAACTCGATGCTTCCCTCTCTCGAGCCCGGCGAAGAACTGGTGGCGACCGACAGCCGAGAGCCCGCCATCGACGACCTGGTGGTATTCCCACACCCGGCGCGGCGGGACTTCTGGCTGGTCAAGCGGCGGGTCGATCCGCCGCACGCCTTAGCCGACGACGAGGCATGGGTGCTGTCGGACAACCCATCGGTCACGCGAGCCGATTCCCGGACCTTGGGTCCGGTCCCGGTCTCCTCGATGCTCACCGTGGTGTCTCGTCTCGACGACGTCGTCTTCGCCGAGGCCGGTGCGATGCTCGCCGACGAGGACGACTCGCTGGGCCGGGTGCTAGACGAGTACGGAGCCCCCGAATTCTGGCGGCGGCCACCGGGCTTCGCCACCCTGGTCCTGCTCATCCTCGAGCAACAGGTGTCACTCGAATCGGGAGCCGCCGTCTTCCGGCGACTCATCGACATGGCCGGAAACGTGAGCCCCGACTCTATCCGTTCCATATCTCGGGGCGGCATGAGGGACATAGGGGTAACGCGCCAGAAGGCTGGATACATCGAGGGCCTTGCCTCGGCCCTCATAGATGGTCGCCTCGACCTCGAAGCCGCCGCGGACGCTCCACCACACCTGGCCCGCGACATGCTGAC
>JBFFIL010000058.1:0-7571 GCA_041556535.1 Acidimicrobiia bacterium
AGAGGCTTCGCGCCCTCGGTGCCGATGTCCAGACAGTCGTCGAAGGTGGCCGAACCGTGGTGAACGGCACCACCGACTCCCGCCTCCAGGACGAGGCGCCGTGGGATGCCTTCCCCGGGGTGGAGCGAGTGGTTCCAGCAGTTCTTGGAGGGCGCCGGGTCGGCCGGGCATTTCATCCGACCGACACAGTTGTTCAGGTCGCTGACGTCCGGATCGGCGATGGCTCGCTGACGGTCGTCGCCGGGCCGTGTGCCGTGGAGAGCCGAGACCAACTGCTCACAACGGCCAAAGCAGTCAAGGCCGCGGGAGCCGAAATGCTCCGAGGCGATGCGTTCAAGCCTCGAACCTCGCCGTACACGTTCGCCGGGCTCGGCAAAGCCGGCCTGGACATGCTCGCCGACGCGAGGAGCGCCACCGGGCTTCCCTTCGTGGCCGAGGTCGTGGATCCCCGGGATGTGGAGCTCGTCGCGTCCTATGCCGACATGCTGAGGATCGGAACAAGGAACATGTCCAACCAGGCGCTGCTACGCGAGGTCGGCGGCCAGCCGAGGCCGGTTCAGTTGAAACGGGGTCGGGCCGCCAGTGTCGAAGAGTGGATCGATGCGGCCGAGCACATCCACAACGAGGGCAACACCGGCATAGTCCTGGTCGAGCGTGGAGTTCGGGGATTCGGCGGCGGTTCCCGAAACACCTTGGACTTGACTGCGGTCCCGCTCGCCAAGGCCTTGTCACATCTTCCTGTCATGGTCGATCCGTCCCATGCCTCCGGGCGGAAAGAGTTGGTGCCGCCGCTGGCTCGTGCCGCTGTCGCGGCTGGTGCCGACGGGTTGCTGATCGACGTGCACCCCTCGCCCGAGGAAGCGCTGGTCGATGGAGCACAGGCGCTGCTCCCTGCCGAGTTCGATTCGCTGATGGGTGAGTTGAGGGCGATCGCCGCCGCGCTCGGCAGGACTTAGAGCCGGTCCAGCATTCCAAGTATGGCGGCCGCGCCAGCGCGGATTCCCTGTCCGATCGACGCCTCGTTTACTCGAAAAGAGGCGGAATGGAGATCGCCACCACCGGCATGGCTTCCCAACCTCAGCAAAGCCCCTGGGACGGCGTCGAGGTAGTTGGCGAAGTCCTCTCCTCCCATCGACGTCTCCACGTCGACCACCGACGCTTCCCCCATCTCGTTTGCGATGGCCGCCGTCGCCGCTTCGACGATGTCCTTGTCGTTGACTACGGGAGGGATCCCCTGCTGGTAGTCCAACTCGTACTGTGCGCCGGAGAGACTCGTCAGCGATCCCATCGCCTTGTCCACCAACCCCGGGAGGACCTCCCACGCCGCCCGGTCGAGCGTCCGAACGGTCCCGGTCAGACTCACCTCCGCTGGTATGACATTCGGCGCATCCCCGCCATGAATCGACCCGAACACGGTCACAACCGGGATCCTCGAGTCGATGTTCCGGCGAATGGCCTCCGGCAGTTCCCGCACCACCCGGGCGGCCGCCGACACGAGATCAACTGTCTTGTGCGGTCGTGACGTGTGTCCCCCGGGGCCTGTGAGTCTGATGCGAATAGCGTCGGCACTGCCCGTCACGGGCCCCACCCTCCTGCCGACCTGGCCAGGGTTCAGGGTCGGGTCCACATGGAATGCGAGCAGCCCTTTCAGCCCGTCGACGAGCCCCTCGGCGACGAATTCGGCCGCCCCTCCCGGATTGGTCTCCTCGGCCGGCTGGAACAGCATCCGCACACCATGGGGGAGGTCGAGAGATGCGAGAGTGACAGCGATCCCGAACGCGATCGCGGCATGGGCGTCGTGGCCACAAGCATGCATCCAGCCAGGGTTCTGTGATCGAGGCGTGTTCTCCTCGGGCTCCTGGATCGGCAACGCGTCCAGATCCGCCCGGAACCCGATGAGCGGGACGGTCCCCACATCCAGCCACAGCCCGGTCTTTGGCTCTCTGAGTGTGTAGGGAAGCCCGCTTTCGTCCAAAGCCGAGGCGATCAGCGCCGTCGTCTGGTGCTCCTCGTTGGACGGCTCTGGGTGGCGGTGGAGGAGTCTGCGCAGTTCAACAGCCCTGGGTGTGACAGCATCCACCAGCCCCGCAAGAGCCTGATTGGGGCCGGGCATGCAGCGAGCCTAACCAGGGGCCGTCACTCATAGAAGAGGGTCTCGAACGTGCGACGAGCTCTCCTCGTGTGCCGCCTGTAGTGCTCTCGCAACTCCGAGGTGCGGTCGAACCCGAGCGAAATGGCGAGTCTCGAGCTGGCCTCGGGGTCGGTCGGTAGAGAGTCCGACGCCAGTCCTCGCTGCAGGTGCAGTCTCAGCCGAACCCGGGTGCAGAAGAGATATGAGTCACGCAACGCGTTGAAGTCGGCCGGCTTGAGCACCGCCTCCTCGCGGAGACGGCGGAGGGCCTCGAGGGTGTTGGTGACTCTCAAGCCGGGAAGCGCCCCTCCGTGGCGCAGTTGGAGAAGCTGGCACAGGAACTCGACGTCGCTGAGGCTCCCGGGGCCGAGCTTCAAGTGAAAGTCTGGATCCTCGCCGGGCGGTATTCGCTCTGATTCGACCCTTGCCTTTATGGCCCGAATGTCCCTCTCGATCTCCGCGGGAAGGTTCTCGCTCCATATCACCGGCTCGAGCAAGTCCCCGAAGGCCCCGAGGACGCGGTCATCCCCCACGGCCGGCCGGGCCTTGACCAGGGCCAGCATCTCCCACGCCTCAGCCCACTCGGCGTAGTAGCGGCGATACCCCTCGAGGGACCTCACCAGAGGCCCTGCCCGCCCCTCTGGCCTGAGCCCGGTGTCGATTTCGTAGGCCTCGCCATGCCTGTTCGGCTCGGACAGGATTCGGCTGAGCGATGCCGCCCAGGCTTGTGTCCCGTCCGGGTCGGCGGTGTCGGCTCTCACGTAGATGAGATCGATGTCCGACCCATATGACATCTCCCGGCCGCCCCATTTGCCCATGGCAACGACGCCGAAGCCGTCGTGAGACCCATCGGTCGCCATATGAACCGCCCCTTCGACGGCGGCGTCTGCCGTGTCCGCCAGGGCGAGGAGCGTGGCCTCCGTGGGAGCACTGCCCAGGACGTCCCGGGCCGCGACGCGGAGCTTCCTTCTCCTGACGAAGCGCCGAATTGTGCCGACTTTCGCCTCAGGGTCCGGCCGGCTCTCCAAAAGCCCGTTCAGCCTCGCCTTCGCACCGTCGAGATCGCGGATGTCAGCCAGGAGGGAGTCGTCGGACAGGCGCGGAACGAACTCCGGTATGCGGTCGATCAGCTCGCCGAGGAGCTTTCCGGTGCCGAGGAGGAGACATAGACGCTCACCGGCGAGAGGATTGTTCTGGAGGAGGGTCACCAGCGCGGAGTGGTCAGAGGTGTGTGCGAGTAGCAGCCGAAGCTGTGCCAGCCCAAGGTCGGGGTCAGGGGAAAGGGAGAGCCAGTCGAGCGTGAGGGGCAGCACCTGGTGCATCACACGCGACCTCCGGCTCAGACCCGAGGTCATCTCGGTGAAGGCGGTGACGGCTCCGACGGTATCCCTGAAACCGAGTGCCTCTAGGCGAAGAGTCGCATCTGACGGGTTGAGCCGTGCGCTGGGCACGCCCGCGAGGGAGTCGAGGATGGGTCTGAAGTAGAGGTGCTCGTGGAGCCCTCTCACCTCTGAGCGCACTTCGTCGAGTCTTGTTGTGAGGGTCGCTGCCGGATCGCCGGTGAACCCGAGCCCGCGTCCGATCCTGGCGCGGGCGGCGTCGCCCTCGGGGAGAAGGTGAGTCTGCTCCAGGTCCCAGAGCTGGACCCTGTGTTCGACGTCGCGCAGAAACGTGTATGCCTCCATGAGCCTGTCGGCCTCCTCTGTCGTGACGTATCCGTGTTCTCCCAGGACGGCGATGGCGTCCAGGGTTGCCCGAACCCGGAGGTCGGTGTCGAACCTCCCATGCACGAGTTGGAGCAATTGCACCGTGAACTCGATGTCCCGGATGCCTCCTCTGGCTCGTTTCAGGTCGAGCGGCGAAGCTCTCTCCTCCACCTGTGCCTTGATTTGTCTGACGCTCCGGAGAGCATCCACGTCGAGGCCGCGATCCCACACGATCGCACCCGCCATCGACTCGAACCGGGAGCCGATCTCAGGGTCGCCTGCCCCGGCCCGCGCTTTCAGCAGCGCCTGGAGCTCCCACGGCTCTCCCCACTTGTCGTAGTAGGTCCGATAGCCCTCGAGACTGCGGGTCAGCGGTCCGGCCGCTCCCTCGGGCCGCAACCCGGCATCGACCTGGAGCGGGCTCCCATCGAAGGACGGCGTCGAGAGGACCGCTATCAGACGGCTGGCGAGAGCGCGAGCGGCGTCTCTGCTCTCCGTGTCTCTGCCCACGATGGGCTCGTGTGTGAAGAGGACGTCTATGTCGGAGTAGTAGTTCAACTCCTGGGCTCCCCACTTCCCCATCGCAATGACTGCGAACGGCATCTCGTCCAACACCGGATGGGCGTCGAGAAGCGAGTCGGTGACACCCTCGAGGGCATCTTGGACGATCCGGTCGATTCGCGACGAGTAGGTGAAGGTGGCTTCCCGGAAATCCATGGCTCCCGCGAGGTCTGCCCCCGCGATCTGGACCAGAGCAGCCCGGAGGCGACGCCCTGCCGAGCCCTCGTCGTCGGTGAGGAGCCCGGGGTCCGACACGAGATGTGACGCAAGGGCTCGAGAAGAGGCGGCAAGAGCGACGGCCGTGGGCAGATGGTCTCCGCCGGCCATGTCCGGGTCTGCCGTCAGCAGTGGGCCCAGGCGGTCGAGGGCGCCGTCGGGATCGGCGCTGGCGGCCAGGGCCGCCTCGACCCGTTTGCGATCCGTGTCGCTGAGACCGAGGTGGTTGAGGCTGCTCACGAGGCCAGGGTATGTCGGCGGGCAAGCGACGGCCAGAGGCGTATTCTCTGGCCATGACTCTTAGAGTCGCGGGGGCCCAGATCGATCTCACGGTTGGGGACATCGCGGGCAACGAGGCCGCCATCGCGGCTGCCATGAACCGAGCAGAAGAGGCGGGGGCGGACGTTCTCCTCGTGCCGGAGCTTGCCATCACCGGTTATCCGCCCGAGGACCTCGTCCACCGCCAGGATTTCGTCGACGCCAATCTCGAGGCGTTGAACCGCCTGGCCAGGTCATCGACCGGAGTGGCCACGGTGGTCGGGTTCGTCGACGAGGCGGAGGGTGGCGACGACTCCGAGCCTCGCCGTGTAGCGAACGGGGCAGCGCTTCTCCGGGACGGCGGCGTCGCCGGCATCTACCACAAGTTCCTCCTGCCCAATTACGGCGTTTTCGACGAGGACAGGTACTTCGCAGTCGGGGGTGATCCGGGCGCAGTGTGGGACATCGGCGAGACCCGGGCAGGAGTTTCGGTGTGCGAGGACATCTGGACCGACGATGGCCCGCCCGTCGTCCAAGCCTCCAAGGGGGCGAAGGTTCTCCTGAACATCAACGCATCGCCCTTCCACAGGGGCAAGGCGGCCGAGCGCGAGACGATGCTGGCCGAACGGGCTCGAGATACGGGCGCCTCCGTCGTCTACCTCAATCTCGTCGGGGGTCAGGACGAGTTGGTCTTCGATGGGGCCTCGGTGGCAATTGCCCCCGATGGCACAGTCATCCACCGTTCCCCTCAATTCGAAGAGGACTTCTTCGTGGTCGATGTCCCGGTAGGCGCCGAGGCGGTTCAGGTCGGGTCGGTGACGCCGCTACTGGAGCCGGTCGAGGAGGTCTACCGGGCCTTGACCACGGGGCTCGGGAGTTATGTGCGCAAGAACGGCTTCTCCGGCGTCGTCGTGGCAGTGTCCGGGGGAATCGACTCCGCCCTGACTGCCACGATCGCAGTCGACGCCCTCGGCGCCGGCTCGGTCTGGGGGGTGGCCATGCCCTCCCGGTTCTCCTCGCGCCACTCGCTGGACGACGCCCGCTCCTTGGCTGCCAATCTCGGGATCCGATTCGACGTGATCGACATCGACCCGGTCTACGGCTCACTTCTCGAAGTGTTGGGGGAAGTGTTCGATGACACCGAGTTCGGCGTGGCTGAGGAGAATCTTCAAGCTCGAGCGCGTGCGACGGCTCTCATGGGGATCTCGAACAAGTTCGGTCCGATGGTCGTGGCCACCGGCAACAAATCGGAGATGGCAGTCGGCTACGCCACTCTCTACGGGGACATGGTCGGGGGTTTTGCCGTCCTCAAGGACGTCTTCAAGACTCTGGTGTGGGACCTGGCGCGATGGCGCAACTCGGACGGCGAGGTGATACCGCAGAATTCGATCGACAAGCCCCCTTCCGCGGAGCTGAGACCGGACCAGCGAGACTCCGACACACTTCCGCCTTATGACATCCTCGACCCCATCCTGGAGAGGTACATCGAGGGAGACATGGGGGTGGCGGAAATCGTGGCCGACGGGTTCGACGATGAGACCGTGGCCAGAGTCGCTGCCATGGTCGACCGAAACGAGTACAAACGGCGTCAGGCGGCTCCGGGGGTGAAGATCACAACCAAGGCCTTCGGCAAAGATCGACGCCTGCCCATCACCAACGCCTACCGTCCCCGGCTGTGAACATCACGTCGATACTCATCAACGGCGAGAAGTCGGACGGCATGATTCCCATCACCGACTCGACTGTTCTTCGCGGCGACGGATGTTTCGAAGTTCTCAAGTCGTACGCGGGCAAGCCTTTCGCGCTGGAGGAGCACCTCGACCGGCTGGAGAGGGGTGCCTCGGCGCTCGGAATCGACCTGCCTGACCGCGAGGACATCGCCTCTTGGGTCAGGCGGACCTCCGAGGAGGTCGGCGACGGGGCGGTTCGGGTGGTCGTCTCGCGCGGGCCGGCTCAGGGTTTCGAGGGCGAGCAGGTCGTGGCGGTATTCGGTCATCCGTGGTCGGTTCCTTCCGGGCCGACGAGCCTGTTCCCACTCGTTGCACCGTGGCATGCGGCGGGTGTCGACTGGGACCTGGCCGGGGTCAAGTTCCTCTCCTATGCGCCGAACATGTCGGCGGTCAGGCGCGCTGTGGCCGAGGGGTTCGATGACGCTCTCCTCCTCACAACCGAAGGCTTGATACTGGAGGGACCACGCTTCGCGGTCGCCTGGGTCGTCGACGGGGTGCTGGAGACGACCTCGCTCGATCTAGGGATCCTCGACTCGATCACTCGACGCTTCACCCTCGATCTGGCGCGAGATGCGGGGATCGAGGTCGTCGAGGGGGTCTGGCCCCTGGCCCGTCTCGGGGAGGCTTCGGAGATGATGGCACTGTCGACAATCCACGAGGTGCACCCCGTTGGGAAGGTTGGGGACCTGTCCTTTCCCGAGGGACCGATGACCGCGCAACTCGCCGAGGAGTTCTCCCAACTGGTCGGCTGAGGTTGCCGGGAACGATTCCGTCACACGGCTACGTTGATCTGTCATGAGGATCGTGTCGCGATTCGCTCTCGCGTTGACGCTCAGCCTGACACTGGTCGCCTGCTCCGGCGCCTCCCCAGACCTGTCCACAACGTCTTCGTTGCTGGTGAGCACGACGCAGCCGGTTCCCTCCTCCACTACTACCACCGACCCTCCGAGCCCTTCGACGACGCTGCGC
>JBFFIL010000059.1:0-7564 GCA_041556535.1 Acidimicrobiia bacterium
ACCTCGGGCAACGAACCGTATGTCGTCACGGTGATGTAGGCCGACGTGCGCGACAGTCTCCCCAGCGGATCCTCGCGATACCGCGAATGGTCTCCTACCCCAGCGGCCACCTCTGGATGAGCTGCCTGTATCAACAATCCACGGATGCCCCCGATGAACGCTGAGACGTCACCGAGGAGCCGCCATGACACCGAGCCCGGTCCGAGCAGGCCGGGATCTCCCGCCTCGCCGAGCGTGTGGGCAAGCGGGAACGGCGCGTGTTGGAACGGTGAGAGCGCCGCGCCGGCAAGTCCTTCACGGAATGATGCGAGGGTTCGAAGTGGAGGCATCAGCTACCTAGGCGTCACACGTCGGAGACGGCGACGACGTCGCCTTCGCTGACAGCCACGCCCCCCGCCACCTCTCGGGTCAGGGCGAATCCCGAAACACCGTCCGTCCAGGTGAATGTTGAAACCTCCGGAGCATTGCCCAGGACGCCACCAGAAATCACGCCTCCGTCTTCATTGATGACCCACAGCTGATAGGTGCGACTGGTTTCCAGGTCGGGAAGTTCGGCAGTCGGAATGACGAATCCGGCCCCGGCCTCGGTGAGAACTACTTGGGCCACCACAACGTCATCCACCACGAAATCCGCAACGGTCGAACCGGGCTGATCGGCAGCGACTGCGGCGGCGGCTGCGATCGCTTCGCCCGGAACGGTGTCCTGACTGATGAGCACGGCCAATAGCCCGATTGCCGCAACCGCTGCTACCGAGGCCAGCTGTGTGAGAATTCTGC
The DNA here is from genome assembly GCA_041556535.1 of Acidimicrobiia bacterium. Classification (GTDB taxonomy): domain Bacteria; phylum Actinomycetota; class Acidimicrobiia; order Spongiisociales; family ZC4RG35; genus JAWWBL01. The sequence continues at coordinate 778 of JBFFIL010000059.1, forward strand.
GCCGACGGGGAAGCTGCACCACTGTGGCCAATGGCGGTTGTTCGAGCTCCTGGACGATCCGGTCCCAGACGTGGTTGGGCGGACCTGTGTCTTCGACGAGAGCGGCTGTCACCGTTAACGAGGCAGCAACTCTCTCAACGCACTGCCCGCACTTCCGGAGATGTTCTTCGAACTCCGCGGTTTCTGCTTGCTCCAGGGCATCCAGAGCGTAGAGGTCGGCAAGTTCGTGCAATTCCTGATAGATCACGGCGCCACTCCAGCCAATGAGACGCTCAGCTTCTTCATGCCGCTGCGAATCCTGCTCTTAACCGTTCCTTCCGGGGTGCCGAGCTTGGCGGCCACCTCGACGTAGCTGAAGCCACCGAAGTAGGCGAGCGTGATGGCCTCGCGTTCGCCCTCGTTGAGAGTGTCCAGTGCAGATCGGACCGAATCTGACAAGGTCCTGGTCCACACCTCTTCGTCGACAGTCGGGGCGACATCCTTCGGGACACGTTCCTCCCTACGGAACCTCGATTCTTCCGATCGGACGATGTCGACTGAGCGACGGTGAGCCATGGTTACGAGGAAGGTGCGAAGTGTCCCGAGTTTCGGGTTGTATTTCCCGGGGGATTTCCAAAAGCTCAAGAACACCTCCTGGACGACATCTTCGGCCAAGGTCTCTTCTCTCAAAACCCTCATGGCTATCGACTTCACTGCACCGGCGTACTGCTGAAACACTTCCTCGAGAGCTGCCCTATCACCATCGGAAACGCCAGCGGCGAGGCTGGCGTCCTTTCGGCGCGGTTCGGACACAGGTGTTGAAGGCACGACGGTGCCTGAGATTAGGACTCCCGGCCTGGCAGTAATCGTGGTCAGCGGCGCCTCCTCTACTGGCAAGTGTTCGTAGCCAGTCGATGAGTTGGATGATCAGAATGGACGCGAATACGGATACTTGGAGGATCGCTAGCCTGCGGGGCCACGTATGGGCGACGATTCCACGACTGCTCGCAGCTTTGGTGGAGTGGAGCTTGCGCTCACGTCCGCGGCGCTTGCAGGTGACAGCGGAACTCTGTACCGGCTCGCTTCAGATTTGATGGACGAAGGCGTGCCTTTTGACGTTCTTCTCTTCGACTATCTCATCGCAACCGAGAGATCGGTGGGGGTCCGCTGGCAACAGGGCGACTACTTGGTAGCAGAAGAGCACGCCGCCACGGCCGCCATCGAGACGGTGATCTCTCTTCTGGCCGGCATGCTCGATCAGCCCGAGTCCGGGCCTCTGGTCGTTGTGGCTACCGCCGAAGGGGACGATCACTCGCTTCCGGCGAGAGCGGTCGCCGCTCACCTTCTCTTCATGGGTTATCGGACCCTCTTTCTAGGAGCCAACGTCCCCGGCGACCATCTGAAGGAACTCCTCGCGAGCGAGAGCCCGGTCGCCCTCGTGGTGTCGGCGGCGATGACAATCCACCTGCTCGGAGCACGGGCTGTGATTCAGGCTGCCCACGACGCAGGAGTTCCTGTGGTGGTTGGCGGGAAAGCGTTCGGTCCTGGTGGGCGGTGGGCATCGACCGTCGGGGCCGACTCGTGGGTGGAGTCGCCCGAAATGGTTCTGGAGGTGGTCGAAGCCTGGGATGAGGAACCACCGACAATCCGAGATGCTGATCCCCTGGCTGACGGGCTGATGGACTTGATTGCGGCGAGGTCGTCGGCCGTCGCCAAAGCAGAAGCCGCGCTAACCCCTGGAAGCGACGGCAGAGTCGACCAACGCAGCAGAGACGAAGTCCGCCTCCTTCTGGCAACCGTGGAGGCAGGGCTTCTGACAGGTGACGAGGAAGTGGTCGCAGACATGCTCAGATGGCAGAAGAAGACTCTCACCGCACATGGCTTCGATGCCTCAGCGGTTGCTCAGGCCGCAGAGAGCGCCCTGGAATCGGTGTCTGGAGACGGCGCATCTCTGCTCGCTCGAGCGCGCCACAATCTGTAGTTGGGAGGTCATCCGTAAAGGCCGGCGGCTACGAAGGATCAGCATGACATCAACTCTTACTACCTGGCGGGGTCAAAGACTCCGTCTTTACAACGTTGCTATGGGCGTTCTTCACGCCGTCCAGGGATTCCTGGTTCTTGCACTTGCGAACGACTTCACACTGCCCGTCGTGGGGACCTTCATGACGGGCCCCCCGGGGTTGGAAGAACCGCAAGCAACGACAATCGCAAATCTGAGCATCGCTTGGGGGGTAGCCGTCTTCTTGTTTCTATCCGCCGCAGCTCACTTGATCATCACGGCTCCCGGCGTTTACGGCTGGTACGAGAAGAACCTTGCCCTGAAGCGCAACTACGCCCGATGGATCGAGTATGCGCTCTCTTCGTCCGTGATGGTCGTGCTCATCGCGATGCTCGTCGGTATTGCTGACATAGCTGCATTACTCGCGATCGCAGGCGTCAATGCCTCAATGATTCTCTTCGGTCTTCTGCAAGAGAAGTACGAAGATCCGGACTCACGGGTCAGCTGGTCTGCGTACTGGTTTGGAGTGTTAGCCGGCGCAGTCCCATGGATAGCTATCGGTATCTACCTGATTGGCCCGGGTGTGTCCACGAATCCGCCCGGATTCGTTTACGCGATCTTCTTCTCGCTCTTCGCCTTCTTCAATGTCTTCGCGATCGTCATGGTCCTCCAATACAAGAAGGTTGGCCGATGGGCGGACTACCGGTTCGGAGAAAGCACTTACGTCCTCCTCAGCTTGTTGGCCAAATCAGCTCTCGCCTGGCAGGTATTCGGCGGCACCCTCGCCGTCTGACGTTGAGACCTCCTAGGGATCGCCGATCATCCGCTCAGGGGCTCAACAACGAAGTCCTCTTGTGAGACAGCGAATCGCCATCGTGGGAAGTGGGATAGCCGGCCTCGGCGCGGCATGGGCTCTGCACGAGGACAATGAGATAGTCGTCTATGAGGCCGACTCGAGAGTCGGTGGGCACTCCAACACCGTCGATGTGCCCACCCGTACCGGAGTGACCAGGGTCGATACCGGTTTCATCGTCTACAACGAGGTCACCTATCCAAACCTCACCCGATTGTTCGCCCACCTCGACGTGCCCACAGAACCGAGCGACATGTCCTTCTCCTATTCGCTGGACCATCGCCGTGAGTACGCAGCCAACCTTCGAGGTGTCTTCGCCCAGCCATCCAACTTGCTCAGACGGCCGTTTCTCCGGATGCTTCTCGATATTGAGCGCTTTCGCCGCATCGGAAGCGGGATGGTGCCGTATGAGAACGAATCGATCGGGGACCTCATGGAGCGGCATGGCTTCTCATCGGCTTTCCTCGAGGATTACTTGTTCCCCATGACCGGCGCGATCTGGTCGGCAAGCGAATCCGAAATCAGTGGATTCCCGGCTGCGACGATCCTCCGTTTCCTGTCGAATCACGGGTTGATAGAGGTGATCGGGCGACCGAAGTGGAGGACGGTCTCTGGTGGATCGCGGAGCTACGTGGAAAGACTCTCTGCCGGTTTCTCGCATCAGATCCGGTTGGACGATCCGGTGAAACGCATCGAGAGAAAACCCTCCCAAGTAGTCGTTCACTCCAGCTCGGGCACCGACCGATTCGATCAGGTGATATTGGCCTCGCACTCGGACCAAAGCCTCGCCATCCTCGGATCGGATGCAACCGAAGAGGAGCGGGTCTTGTTGGGTTCGATCCCATACCAGGAGAACGTGGCTGTTCTTCACTCTGACCCGGCGCTGATGCCCTCACGAAGAGGCGTCTGGTCGAGTTGGAACGCCATGGCATCCACGTCCCTCCCTGGCCGACCTGTCGCCTCCGTCACGTATTGGATGAACCGACTTCAGAACCTCGACCGGGGAACACCGCTCTTCGTCTCGCTCAACCCCATTCGCGAGCCGCGAGAGCGCCTGGTTCACGCGAGCTTCTCGTACGCACATCCCCAATTCGACTCCGCCGCGGTAGATGCCCAGCAAGGCATTGCGCGGATCCAGGGCCGGAACCGCACTTGGTTCGCCGGCGCGTATCTCGGATACGGGTTCCACGAGGATGGCCTTCAGTCCGGCCTAAATGTGGCTGCAGCTCTGGGCAGTCCGGCTCCCTGGCATGGATCATTCGAACCGATGAGCTCAGCACTGCGGGCGAAGCAGGCAGGATTGGTGAGATGACCGCAGGTGCGGCGCTCTACGTGGGGACGGTGACTCATAGCCGTCTCGAGCCGCTGGAACATCGCTTCCGATATCGGGTCTTCTATGGCCTGTTCGACATCGACCGGTTGGGCGAGCTCTCGGATCGGCTCAGGCTGTTCTCACTTGGACGCTTCAACCTCTTCAGCTTCCGGGCGCGTGACTACGGACCGGCTGATGGCTCTCCGCTGCGGCCCTGGGTTGAGCGTTCCCTCGCCGACGCGGAAGTAGATCTCGACGGCGGAAAGATCCTCCTCCTGACCTTTCCCCGAGTTCTCGGCTTCGTCTTCAACCCGCTGTCCATTTGGTACTGCTACGGCCCCGACGGCGACCTGCGGGGAGTCATCTATGAGGTCCGCAACACCTTCGGCGACCGTCACTCTTATGTGGTGCCTGTGAGACCCGATCACTCCACCAGACACCGGTTTGACAAGCAGCTTCATGTGTCGCCGTTCAACGATATGGACCAGACGTACCAGTTCTCCATTTCTGAGCCAGGTCAACGCTTGTCGGTATCTATCGACCAGTCGGAGAGGGGGTCGAGATTCCTCCGAGCCGGGATGGCGCTTTCCAGGCTCCCGTTGACCGACATGAACTTGATCAGGGTCTTTCTGACTCACCCCCTGGTGACCGTCAAGGTGGTCGCCGCAATCCACTGGGAAGCCCTGCGGCTGTGGGTCAAAGGGGCAGTCTTCCATCGACGCCCGGAGCCTGCCTCACACACCGTCACCATCGTCGAGCAGGAAGTAGCCGGATCGTGACTTACGCCGAGAATTTGGGTTTTTGGGTCTTCAGGCGGTTGGCCAGGGTGGGAACAATCAGCCTCACCCGCCCGGACGGAACTGTGACGGTCGTCGGCAGCGGAAGCCCTGAGGCAGATATCCAGCTTGCCGACTACTCGGCCATCGGAGGAATTCTCAGAGAAGGCCTGATTGGGTTCAGCGAGGCGTACATGAACGGGCAACTCGACACGACCGATCTCGAGGCGCTTCTGCGTTGGGGAGTGGCCAATCAGGCGTCCTGGTTCAGCCACCCATTGTCGAGGTGGACTCTTCCGTTTCGGAGGTTCTTCCAGAAGGTCCGGCCGGAACGCCGGCACCGGAGGGTGCGGTCGATGAACGACCACTACAACCTGGGCAACACTTTCTACGAGGCGTGGCTCGACGAGACCATGACCTACTCCTCGGCTCGATTCTCTTCTCCGCAGCAGAGCCTCGCCCAGGCTCAGACGAACAAGTACGAGGCCATCGCCGACGCGGCTGGTCTCGAGCCCGGGATGAGAGTTCTCGAGATCGGGTGTGGGTGGGGTGGCTTCGCGAAATATGCGGCAGCGGAGCGAGGCTGCGAAGTCGTGGGGGTCACACTGTCCGAGGAGCAGGCGGCATACGCGCGGAAGACGGTTGCGGAGGCTGGCCTGTCGGACAGAGTCGAAATCGCTATCAAGGACTTCCGACAGATTGACGGCGAATTCGATGCCGTGGTCTCGATCGAGATGATCGAGTCAGTCGACGAGACCCATTGGGCCGATCTATTCGACACAATCGCAGCCGCGATGGGTTCTGAAGCTCTGGCAGCCATGCAGATCATCACCATCACCGACTCCGAGTGGGAGCGCTACCGCTCGCGAGCCGATTTCATCCAGCAGTACATTTTCCCGGGCGGCCAACTCCCTGCGCCCAAGGTTCTTCGAGCACTCGCCTCACGATCCGGATTGAAGGTGGAAAAGGTGGAAACCTTCGGTCTGGACTATGCGAGGACGCTCGATCGGTGGCACCACAACTTCGACGAGAAGTGGTCTGATCTCGAGGCCGCGCACGGCCTTGACGAGAGGTTTCGTCGCATGTGGGATCTCTACCTCCGACTTTGCGCCGCCGGCTTCCGCACAGGAAGAATCAACGTTGAGCAGTGGGTATTCGCTGCAGCTCGGGGCTAGTCCAGTCCCCACGCTTGGGTGAGGGCATCCGGTTGCACACATAGCTACGAACACTATGTGTGAGACAAACGATCCGCGTTCGAACCGCCGCCCTCCTCCGCCGAATCGAAGATGTCACCGGCCTCGGTCGCACGGTCGACCCCCGCCTGCCCTCCAACCTGTTGGCAGTGGCTGTCAGTGGCCTGGGCGGGCTAGCCGTCGCGCTCCGGGGCCTGTTCGACTCAGGCTCCGCTGACCTCGGATCCGGCCTGACGACGCTGCTGGCCGTGTTTCTCGCCTGGGCCGTGGGGCGCGAGCTCGACCCGGACGATCCAAGATCGGCCGCCCTGGCGATGGCCGTCACGCTCGGCATCGCGTTGGTCTACGAAGTTGAGATTGCCGGAGCGGCGGTGGCTCTGCTGGCGACCCGCCTCATCGTCGGATCCGTTGGCCGGTCACTGAAGCCGGTCGACTACTTCGTGCTCATTGGCGTCGCGGCTTTTTCCGGGACTCGTCCTGAGCTGTGGCCTGCAGGGGCTCTCCTTGCCGTCGCCGTCCTGGTAGCGAGGCCGAAGTGGAGCAGGCTCGCCTCTCTGGGAGCCGCCTCGGCTGCGCTATTCGTTGCCTTGGCTATCAGCGCTACGCCCTCCCCGAACCTCCGGGTGGAAGCTCTGGCCGTAACGTTCTTAGCTGTAGTCGCGTCTCTGGCCTCGG
>JBFFIL010000060.1:0-7550 GCA_041556535.1 Acidimicrobiia bacterium
CGGGTTGCGGGAGGCTCCAACTCGCGGATCATCTTCACCCACATCATTCCCAACGTGCTGCCCCTGAGCTTTCTCTACATGATGTTCACGGTCACAGGGGCGATCGCGCTGGAGGCGACGCTCTCTTTCCTGGCTCTATCCAATATCGACATGAGCTGGGGCATCATGCTCCAGCTGGCGCAGACCCAGGGCTACCTCCTCGCCGGAGGGGAGTTCTGGTGGCTGCTCTTCCCCGCTGGTCTCGCCGTGACACTCATGGCCGCCGCGTTCTACCTGGTGGGGCGGGGCATGGACGAGGTTGTGAACCCGAGGCTCCGTAGCCGATGACAGTGACAAACTCAGACCTTCAATCTGCGCACGCGCCCGATTCGACCCCCGTGCTCGAGGTCGACGGTCTCGTCATGCATTACGAGACCGAACAGGGATGGGTGTCCGCAGTCGAGGACGTCAGCTTCACGCTGAATCAGGGCCAGGCACTGGGGCTTGTTGGCGAGTCCGGTTGTGGGAAGACATCGGTCGCCATGTCGCTGCTCCGCCTCCAGGCCGAGAACGCCGAGTTCAAAGCCGGCGAGATCCGCCTCAACGGCCACGATCTCCTGTCGGTCAGCGAAGCGGAGATGCGCCACCACCGCTGGAACGACATCTCGATGGTGTTCCAGGGGGCGATGAACGCCTGGAACCCGGTCTATCGGGTGGGCGACCAGATCCAGGAGGCCATGGACCTCCACTACGACCCGCCCATGACCAAGACCGAGTCGTGGGAGCGCATGGGCGAGACCTTCACGATGGTGGGCCTCGATCCTCAGATGCTCGAGCGCTACCCGCACGAGTTCTCGGGCGGGATGCGCCAGCGCGCGGTGATCGCGATGGCGCTCTCCTGCAACCCGCAGGTGATCATCGCCGACGAGCCGACAACCGCCCTCGATGTGATCGTCCAAGACCAGATCCTCAAGGAGATGAAGAAGATCCAGGCGGAGCTGGGCATGTCGATCATCTACATCTCCCACGACATCGCGGTCATCGCCGAAGTAACGGACACGATCGGCGTCATGTACGCCGGGAAGCTCGTCGAGCTCGGGCCGACCCACGAGGTGTTCGCACGCCCCAAGCACCCTTACGCCTACCTTCTCCTGTCCTCAACACCCTCGGTGACCGGGCCGCGGCGCAAGCTCGCACCGCTGGAGGGTGAGCCGCCCAACCTCCTCAACCCACCGAGTGGATGCCGCTTCCATCCGAGATGCCCCTTCGCCACACAGCAGTGCACCGATGAGGAGCCGCCGCTCGCAGAGGTCGGAGACGGCCACCAGGTGGCATGCTGGAACTGGGAGCAAGTTCCCGCGACGATTGGAGAAAAGCTGCCATGACCCAGGACACGGTCACCCTCGAGATCGAGGAGTTCCGGCTCCGCGCAGCCATCAAGAACACGCTGGCCACGTACCTCTCCAGGTTCCCGATCCTCACCTTGGGAGCCGTGGTGATCCTGGCCCCCGCCTATTGGGCGCTGTCGAACATCCCTGACTGGGCCACATCGAACCTCCAGGCCGACATAGTCACGATCGCGATCTTCATCGTCGCTGGAGCAATCGTCCTCACCTTCTCCACCGTCATCGTCCAACTCCGGGAGGAGGGTTGGAGCATTCTCCCCTCGGACTTGTTGCGGCGGGTTGGCGGCGTCGTGGTCACCGCCATCAACATCTATGTCTTCAAGTTGCTCGGAACCGCCGTCGGCCTCGTTCTCGTCGTCATCCCCGGTCTTCTCCTGCTGGTGCGTTGGGCCGTCGTCGTGCCGGTTGTGGTCGTCGAGCGAACCCGGGTGGGCACTGCGTTCTCCCGCTCGCGCAAACTCGTCGCCGGGAAGAGCTGGAGGGTGTTTTTCTTCGTCATCGGTTTGACGGTGTTGGCAGGGGCCCCCGCTGCTCTGATAGTCACCGAGACTCTCGCACTAGACGTCTTGATCATCGGCGCCGCCGACCTGATCCTCATGCCTCTGGTGTCAGTCGCGGTAGCCGTCCTCTACTACGAACTCAGGGGCTTTGCCACGGTCCCGGATCTCCCGCCGATGGAAGAGCTGGTGAGGGTCCAGAACCTCCAGATGCACTTCCCCATCTCCTCTGGCATGTTCCGGGCCCCGACGGACTTCGTCCACGCCGTCGACGACATCAGCTTCTCCATCAAGCCGGGCGAGTCTCTCGGCCTCGTCGGCGAGTCCGGCTGCGGCAAGACGACGACCGGGCGCATGATCGTCAAGCTGGCAAGCCCCACGGGGGGCACCATCGCTATGAAGGAGACGGGCAAGTTCGACGTTCTCCTCAACCACGCCGGGACCGAGCCCGCGAAGGTCGCAGACCTCATCGCCGGCATGGACGGGATGAGCCCCAGGGACGCTGCTGCCCTCGTCGATGACGCCCCGGCAACGGTGTTGCGCCGTCTCGACGAAGGCGAAGCCCAGGAGGCGAAATCGGCCATCCAAGCCGCAGGCGGCACGGTCGAGCTGACGACACACGCTGTGGACGTCGCCCTGATTACGGGGGCGGACGACTTGCGTGACTTCCGGGGCAAGGTTCAGATGATCTTCCAGGACCCTTACGAGTCGATGAACCCGCGGCGCACGGTCTTCGACACCGTCGCAGAGCCGCTCGCGGTCCAGGGGATAGGCAAGCCGCACGAGCGGGAGGAGCGCGTCGCCGAGCTGCTTACCCGGGTCGGTCTCACCCCGGCCGCATCATTCCTGTTCCGATACCCGCACGAGTTGTCAGGAGGGCAGAGACAACGCGTCGCCATCGCCCGAGCCCTGGTCCTTGGCCCCAGCTTCGTCGTCGCCGACGAGCCGACCTCGATGCTCGACGTGAGCATCCGCATCTCGATCATGGACCTGATGCTCAAGCTGGCAAAGGAGTTCGGAGTCTCCTATCTGTATATCACCCACGACCTCGCCGTGGCGCGATACATGTGCGACCGCATCGCGGTGATGTACCTGGGCAAGATCGTTGAGATCGGTGAGACCGAGAAGGTCCTTTCCAATCCTCAGCATCCCTACACCAAGGCGCTTCTCTCGGCGGTACCGGTGCCCGACCCGTCGTACAAGCGCCCACCGGTGGAGATCAAGGGTGGCATCAACAAGGCGATCAACCCCCAGCCGATATGCCGGTTCATCGAGCGGTGCCCCATCGCCACCGACTACTGCCGTGGCAACGATCACCCCCCACTGGAGGACAAGGGCGAGGGGACGATGGTCGCCTGCTACCTGGTGGAGAAGAAGGCCCCCGTACCGGTCTAGCCGAGACCCCTCATCGAGAACTCGGTCAGCTCCCCGACCAGTCCGTCGCGGTCGAGCCTCTCACCGGGGCGATACCACCGCTCGACGGCGTTGAGGATCGAGAGCAGGAAGATCGACGAGGTCTTGGCGTCAAGTCCGGCCCGGAACGCGCCGGAGTCGATCCCATCCTGAAGCACGCGGCGAAACACCGCCTCATAGTCGTCACGTGCCGCGATCACCCGGGACCTGTGCTCCTCGTCGAGCATCCTCGCCTCGTTGAGGAAGGTCCGCGCTACCTCCAGATGGCCGAGGATGACATCGACGTGACCTCTGATCAGATTCCCCAGTTGCTCCACCGGAGATCCGCCCGCTGCGACAGCGGCCCGCGCTGAGGCCTGGAAGAGCGCGGAGCCCTGCTCGACGACCTCGACGAGAAGGTCTTGCTTGGACGCGACATGGGCATACAGCGAAGAGCCCAGAAGACCCAACTCCCTGCCGAGATCCCGCATCGAAGTCCCGTGATACCCCCGCTCCGCGAACAGCCTTCCCGCCGCGGCAACGACGTCTTCTCGAGAGTTCCTGACGCTGACCATCAGCGGTGGTCGTACCTGACGACGACGCGGTCGGTCAAGGGGTGCGATTGGCAGGTGAGGACATAACCCGCCTCGACCTCGGAGTGGACGAGGGCGTAGTTCTTGTCCATCGTCACCTCGCCCTCCTCGACACGGCCCTTGCAGGTGGCGCACATCCCTCCCTTGCATGAGAAGGGGAGCTCGGGCCTGACCCGCAACGCAGCGTCGAGAATCGAGGTCTCGGGGCTCATCCTGGTATCCACTGCACGCCCATCGAGGATGACCGTGAGATCGACAGAGCCCTCCCCAGGGGGCGGCTCGGGAGGGAGCGTCGAAGGGTCGAGTGGGCCGGCAAAGAACAACTCGTCGTGTACCAGGCTCTCGTCGACTCCCAGGCTCGTGAGGGCCTCCCTGGCGGTCATGACCATTTCGTACGGACCACACAGGTACCAGCCGTCTATGGGATCGTTGCCGAGAAGGCGCTCGTAGATGGTCTTGATCTTCGCGGTGGTGATCCGGCCCGAGAGCAGCGGCACGTCGGAGCCCTCGCGGCTGAGGATGTGCAGCAACTGGAACCTGGGTCCGAATCGGTCTTTCAGACCCTCCAGCTCGTCGAGGAACATCACACTGTTCACCGTCCGGTTGCCATAGATCAGGGTCCACTCCGATTGAGGCTCCGCCTCGAGGGAGGTCGACACGAGAGACAGAACCGGGGTGACACCCGAGCCGGCTGCGATCGCCACCGCCCTCCTTCTGGCGTCGGGGTCGATGTCGATCGTGAACTCACCGACGGGCGGCATCACCTCGAGCGTGTCGCCGGCCTCGAGCTCCGTCGTGGCGTATGTGCTGAAGGCGCCGCCTGGCAGCCTCTTGATCCCGATCCGAAGCTTCCCTGACGTCGCACTGGCGCAGATCGAGTAGGACCGACGCACGTCCTCCCCATCGATCTCCTTGCGGATGGTGACATGCTGGCCAGGGATGAAACCAAAGGACTCGGCCAGCCTCCCAGGAACGTCGAATGTGACCGTTACCGCATCGTCGGTGAGGGTGGACACCTCGGTGACCCTCAGCTCGTGGAAGGCGAGCTCGGTCATCAGAATCGCTTGAACCAGTCGAACGGCTCCCCGCACGACGTGCACACCATCAGCGCCTTGCACGCTGTCGATCCGAACCTGGCGACCATACGAGGGGAGTCACTTTCGCATCGAGGACAGAGCACTTCACCCTCGAAGGTCGGTGGCGCTATGCCAAAGCGTGCGAGCTTGGTTCGGGCCTCCTCCGTCATCCAGTCGGACGTCCATGGGGGCGTGTGTGTGAGATGAACCACTGCGTCGTCGACCCCGATCGACTCCAGCGCCAGGATGACGTCGTCCTCGATCTGCCTCATTGCGGGACAGCCCGAGTATGTCGGAGTGATCGTGACCGCCACCCGGCCATCGTCGAACTCGACCGATCGCAGGATGCCGAGGTCGCCGATGCTCAGCACCGGTATCTCGGGATCGACCACCGATTCGACCGCAGCCCGCACCTGCTCGAGGCTCAGAGTCGCCACGCTCACCAGTCCAGCCCCGGGTACGAGCGGTCCATCCACTGCATCTCCGAGAGGAGGTGACCGAGGTGCTCGGTGTGATAACCAGCCCTGCCTCCGGTGCGCTGGTAGGGATCGTCGGGAATGGTGAGTGTCGCTTCCTCGAGGGCCGGGGCGACCAAACGGAGCCACTCGTCCTCACGGCCTTCGGCAAGCTCGCCGGTGAACCGCCAGAGCGCATCGACCGCCTCCTGGACGCGACGGTGTGACTCGTCGGTGCCATCACCTAGCCGGGCAATCCAACCCGACGAGAACTCCAGGTGATAGGCGTTCTCCTTGGCAGCTCGCGCCGCTATCCCTGCGAGGGTCGCATCTGACGAGTCTGAGAGCTCCGCCCAGAGCACCCGCTGATAGGCGTCGAAGAGGAACTGACGGACGATCGTGTGGGCGAAGTCGCCGTTGGGCTGCTCTACGAGCAGCAGATTGGTGAACTCACGCTCCGTGCGCCGCATCGCGTAGTCGTCCTCGGTCCTGCCGGCGCCCTCCATCTCACCCGCGTGCGTGTAGAGGGCCCGTGCCACTCCCAGATGATCCAGGGCGATGTTCCCGAAAGCGATGTCGATCTCGAGCTCGGGGGCATGAGATATCCACTCGCTGAGACGCTGAGCCAGCACCATGTTGTCGTCGGCATGTGCGACGAGCATCGCCGGCTCGGAGTCTGCATACACCCCTGAGGTGCCCTCACGGGCGCCAACCGACCCGCTCACATCTGCCCCACCTCGTCGGGGATGTCATAGGTGGTGGCGAGGCGATACACCTTCTCGTTCGCCTCGATGTACTCGGCGGCGGCTTCGGGCTCGAAGGCTCGCACCTCGTCGCTGGGGACCACCCACACGCTCACTCCCTCTCCGCGACGTGTGTAGACATCGCGGGCGTTCTGCAGGGCGGTCTCGGCGTCCGAAGCGTGGAGGCTCCCGATGTGGACATGGGAAATGCCACGGCGCGCCCGCACGAATACCTCCCACATCGGCCAGCCCGCACCGGCGTCCGTTGTCTCTTCGATGTCGCCCGACTCGCCTGGCACCACAGGGACCTCGTAGGTCACGCCGCCCTCCCCGCCTTCTTGGCCGCGTGGGCACTGGCTGCCTCACGAACCCATGCGCCCGCATCCCACGCGTCGACCTTGTGCTGCAGCCGTTCCCGGTTCATGGGGCCGTTGCCCTTGACCACACGCCAGAACTCGTCCCAATCGATCTCCCCGAAGTCGTAGTGGCCACGTTCGGGATTCCAGCGAAGATCGGGGTCGGGGATGGTGAGGCCTAGGTACTCGGCCTGCGGAACGGTCATGTCCACGAATTGCTGGCGGAGATCGTCGTTGCTCACTCTCTTGATCTTCCAGGCCATCGACTGCTCGGTGTGCGTCGAGTCCGAGTCGTGCGGGCCGAACATCATGAGCGAGGGCCACCACCACCGGTCGAGGGCGTCCTGCGCCATCGCTTTTTGGTCGGGCGTCCCTTCGCAGAGGCGGATCAGCAGCTCATAGCCCTGACGCTGGTGAAACGACTCCTCCTTGCAGATCCTCACCATGGCGCGGGCGTAGGGGCCGAAGGAGCATCGCGTCAGCATCACCTGGTTGGTGATGGCTGCTCCGTCGACCAGCCATCCGATAGTCCCGATGTCGGCCCAGGAGAGCGTGGGGTAGTTGAAGATCGACGAGTACTTGTGCTTGCCCTGGTGGAGGAGTTCCTGCAGCTCGTCGCGGCGGACACCGAGGGTCTCGGCCGCCGAGTACAGATAAAGCCCGTGGCCGGCCTCGTCCTGCACCTTTGCCATGAGGATCGCCTTTCGGTGCAGTGAAGGGGCGCGGGTGATCCAGTTGCCCTCGGGCTGCATCCCTATCACCTCGGAGTGGGCGTGCTGTGCGATCTGCCGGATGAGTGTCTTGCGATAGCCTTCCGGCATCCAGTCACTCGGCTCGATCTTCTCCTCGGCGTCGACGATCCGCTGAAAGCGCGTCTCATCCGCTGGTGGGCTCTGCATCCCTCCATCGTATCCAAACGAACGTTCGTTTGTGGAAGACGAACCGTCGGTCGGCGGGTCGTGCGCGACCAGGAGTCGAGCGCGTACAGGGTGATCGGCGAGTCGAGGTTCTCGAGCGACCGCTCCCCGAGCACGGTGAGGCTACGCCTACCTC
>JBFFIL010000061.1:0-7479 GCA_041556535.1 Acidimicrobiia bacterium
AGAAGCGTCTCCGGGCTGAAGGACGGCTCGACTTCAACACCCCCGAAGAAGTCGAAACCGCCGAACACAGCAGCCGAACCCAAAACAGCCGCAAAGAACAGAAGGCCGCTGCCGGGGCCGAGCCAGCCACGACCTAGGGGAGAGACAGATTCAGTCATGCCGCGAATCTAGGACCCCAACCATCAACCCGCCGCTCCATGACCGGCATTATGTCCGGCCCAGCCTGACGGGAACATAAGTGCCGCTGTGTGCGGGGGGTGGGGAGACGTCGGAGGGGTAGTTGACCCAGCCTCCCCTGCCCGCCCGGATAGCCACCGGGGGGATACCCCGGGATGGACACAAGCTAAGGCACAGGTTGTACTTGGCAACCCCGTACATAAGTGCCGTTATGTACGGGCTAGCTGGCTGGGCGTGAAAGCCAGAGACCTAGTGCAGCCAAGGCGGCTGCGATGTAAAAGACTATTTGGAAAGTCTCTTCCAGCATGAAAGCGGCGATCAGAACCAAGGCGACCGGATAGAGCCACATTGCCATCCACGCATTCGACCGGCTTCGCCACTTCGGCCGCAAGGCCACAGCGAGAGCTATTCCAGAGGCGGCCACGACCAGTGCCCCCATCAGCCGATCGTCAGGTTCGGCTACCAACGGGTAGATCCCGCTGAGCAAGATGAGACCGGCGACAACGGCCACGATCATCCACCCTCGGCCACGATCCGGTGTAGATCCTTGGTCTGTCATACAACCTCCTTAGCAAGGTCCGCGCGGACTCCCATTCGGGCGCCTCGTGCCCGAGTTCTAGCACGCGCCAATAGGCGAGGTCGGATGTGAGATGAAGGAATCGACTTCTCAGCTGTAGGCAGTAGAAGCGCACCATTGCGGCTCGGTAGGGTGCCTGCATGGTGGCGAGGAGTGAGTTCACGGCGACCTCAGGACTCGGCCGCGGTGCGGTTGCTGGAGGTGTATCGACTACCCCGCTCCATAACCGTCTTATGTCCGGCTCAGCCTGACGAGCACACAAGGGCCGTTAAGCACGGGTAGGAGACGTATGCGTTGCCTCCAGTAGATGGTGGTGGAGCCCCGGAGCGAAACGAGCGGTTTAGGGCTCTATTGGTGCGCCTTCGAGGTTGCCCCACTCGTCCCAGGAGCGGTTGTATTCGCGCACGTTGGGATACCCGAGCAGTTGAGTGAGCACAAACCAGGCAAGCGAGGAAAGACCCCCGGCTTTGCAGTAGGTGATGATGTTCTTGTCCGGCGTGATGCCCATGCTCTCAAACAAGAGCCGTAGCTCCTCGGTGGACTTGAACGTTCCGTCGGACTCGACCGTGGGAACGCGCCAGCCTTCCGATCCGTCAGGGCTGGTTTCCAGGTACGCGGCGAGGTTGACCGCGCCGGGGATGTGACCGCCGTGTGCGGCCCCGGCCTTGTCAATCCCGCTGTACATCTCAGCGGCTCGTGCGTCGACGAACAGGTGATCGGGTTGGCCGATCGACCTGAGGACGTCTTCGTGCTGGGCGCGAAGGCTAAGTTTCGGCTCCCCGGCCTGATACTCGGTGGTTGTGATCGCCGGGACTTCGCTCGTCGTCGGACGGCCCTCCTCCAGCCACTTTCGGCTATCCCCATCAATCAGCCGGACATCCCTATGGCCGTAGACCTTCAACAACCAGAAGACATAGGCAGCCAACAGATTCCGAAAACGGTCGTAGACGACGATCGTGGTCTCCGGTGTCATCCCCGTCCGTGACAGCAATGATTCCACCCCAATCTGGTCGATGAACTCATCGGGATCGGGACGAACATCCTCACCGAAGTCCCAAGCGACTGCTCCAGGAATATGACCGGTTTCGTACTCCCCATCCCCCCACGCGACCTCGATTAACCCGACACCTGGATCGTCGAGATGATCAGCAACCCACTGTGTACTAGCCAGGCTGTCCGAGACACCATGAGCTGACATAGCGGGAAATCATATCTGACCACTCATTAGCTCTGACCAGAAGACCCAAGCTGCTCATTACTCGCATTGCGTCCGGCCTAGCGGGTGAACATAAGTGCTGAGATGTTCTCGGTTGGTAGCTTCGAGCGGGCGGAAGGCGTATCGGTCGGGCGCTTCGGTGGGTAGCGTTCACCAGACCGAGAGCACCGTAGGGACACAAGTGCCGGCGTGTCCAGGTTCAGCTTTGTCGTTGAGGTGCGTGGCAACGCTATTTTCGCCTTCGCACGGGTTCGATGTTGGGGAGGTTCGTTGAATGGCCAGTCCGTCGAGGGTTCGCCTCCGATGGGAGTCGATCTTGTCCTTTGGGGAGCTCCCCGGAGAGTCCGATATTCGACGTGGCCAGAGGCGGATTGTTGTCGGGTACTTGTTCGTTGTGGCGATCGTCCGACTGTTGTTCGCAGCACTGTTGCTGGATGCCGGGGATGTGCTCATAGGCGGAGGTCTCGCTGCTCTTGCCGTGTTCAATCTGTTCGCCTTGGTGCTGTTGAGGGTGAGGCCGGGGTGGTTCGCTGGGATCGTTGTCGCTGCCCTTGGGGTGCAGCTGGTGCATTCTCTCTATGAGACCGTCGTTCAGGGAGGGTTTGTGCCCTCGGGCATGGTGATTGTCTATGGGCTCACGTCGGTTCTTGGCGCGCTGATCGTGTTTGGTGTGAGATGGGCGCGTTATTGGTTCTGGGCTTATCTGGTCACCCTGGTGATGGCCGTGTTGGGTCCTACGTTGATCGAACCCGCTAAGCGAGGTCAGGCGGACGACAGTGGGATCGCTCTGAACCTCATCGTCGCTGCCAGTCTCATCTACGCCGGCTTGGCGTACTTCGTCCGCCAAAGGGACCGCTTCCAGCGGGAGTCGGATGACCTTCTCCACAACATACTTCCAGCAGAAGTCGCCAAGCGGCTCAAGAGAGGGGAGCACCCAATCGCAGACCACTACGGGTCAGTGTCGGTGCTATTCGCCGACATCGTCGACTTCACACCAATGGCGGCGGATCTCACCCCCGGTGAGACCATCGACTTGTTGAACGAAGTCTTCGCTGCTTTTGACGGATTCGTCGACGAGTTAGGACTAGAGAAGATCAAAACCGTCGGAGACGAGTACATGGTTGCCGCGGGTGTCCCAGAAGAGAGTCGAGAACACGCACATGCCATCGCTGAACTGGCACTTCGGATACTCGAGTACACGAAGAGCTTCGAGTTCGAGGGGAGATCGATCAGGATGCGCATCGGGATCAACTCGGGCCCCCTCGCCGCGGGTGTGGTCGGTACTAACAAGTTCTCCTACGACGTTTGGGGAGACACCGTCAACGGAGCGAGTCGCATGGAGTCGGAAGGAGTCCCGGGAGCGATCCAGGTGACACAGTCGACCTACGAGCTGATCCGCGACCGTTTCGTATGTCAGCCCAGGGGCGCCATCGCGGTCAAGGGCAAAGAAGACATGAGCACGTACCTCCTCTTGGCCCGAAGAGCCGACAGACCCACACCAACGCTCAGCCCTTAGACCCTCTCCCAGGCGAGCAACCAGCGACCACCCACAGGTGCCCTTATGTGCGGGGCATGGGGATCGCGACTAGTCGAAGTCAGCGCGAACAGCCTCCAACCACTTGGGAATCTCAGCCTCGAGGAAGTTGGTGTCTTCGCCTGTGATTGCTGGCCGAACGTTGTCAGTTGGAGCCGAGCAGCTCGTAGAGAGTCGTCGGCTCGGAGAATCCCTTCAGGGTCTCGAGTTCGCCGTCGTCGAAAGTGAACCCCTTGTCGACACCGAGATCGTGGACCACCTCGGAGACCCTCACCCTGCCCGGTCCTGCCGAGCTGCAGATCCGGCTTGCCATCGTCACTGCAGCGCCGAAGATATCGTCGTATTGGTCGACAGGCTCGCCGGCCGCCATTCCCAGGCGGATGTCGAGTTCCTCGTGCTCGCCGAACACGGTTCGCACGTCGATGGCCCAACCGAGCGCCTTCCCAGCGTCCTCGAAGGACACCATGAACCCGTCCCCGGTGTGCTTCACCTCCCTGCCTCCCCAGGAGACGAGTGCCTTTCGGATCAGGAGATCGTGCTCGGTGAGGAGGACCATGTACCCGGCCTGTCCGAAACGATCGAGCATCTCTGTCGATCCGACGATGTCTGTGAAGGCGATCGTCCGGAACGGGCTGGTGATCTCGCTGGCATCAGCGGGTTCGTGAACGCGCCCGAGAAAGCTGACAACGTCGTTCTCTTTTACCTCGATGATCTCTGCAGGGATGAGACCGTGCGACGCTCTGTGCACCTGGGTCATCGCATCCGCGTTGGGCGCCCTGGCGAAGCAGAACACTGCGTTTTCGTTCGAGTCGAACCAATAGGAGAAGAACTCGACGTCGAACTCGGAAGCTTTCTCGAGATCGCTCACATGAGCGTTGGCGACGTCCTGAGGGGTCGCACCGGGCACTTCGTGTCGATCCATGTAGAGAGGCATCGGTCGCGAGGATAAAGGGACCGGAGACGTGTTCGGCAGGTTCTGGTGGTGAGCCCTAGACGCAGATCGGTGGGTACCGTCTGATGATGGAGCCTGCTCTCCTCGGCACGGTGCTCTTGTGGGCGGCGGTCGGGTCAGCCGCGCTGTCACTGGTCACGCGGCTCGACCGGCTGTCGGGCCTGGCCGCGACACTGTCCGCGGGATCTGTGGTCGTGCTTGCGTGGGCACTCCTCGCCAACGACTTCTCGATGGCCTACGTGGTGAAGACCTCAAGCCTGGCGACGCCATGGCCATACCGGCTCGGAGCCCTCTGGGGAGGGATGGAGGGGTCGATGCTCTTCTATGCCTCCATGACAGTCGTCGTCTCGTATCTCGGGCTGAGACACAGGCGTGTGGCTGGATTGGTCGCGAATCTCGTGGGTTTCGCCCTTCTTCTCTTCACCGCTTCCCTCGTGAGCCCTTTCGCAGTGCTGGACATCCCAGCGGTTGACGGCGAGGGTCTGCTCGCTCTCCTGCAACACCCGGCGATGATCTACCACCCCCCGATCCTCTACCTGGGCCTGACGACCCTGGTGATCCCGTTCGCGCTGACAGTTGAAGGAGTGGTGACCGGGAGCCTGGGCCGCTCATGGCTCGGGCTCACCCGGCGTTGGCTACTCGTCTCCTGGACTCTTCTCACCCTCGGTATGGTCGCTGGCGCCAATTGGGCCTATGTCGAGTTGGGCTGGGGTGGCTACTGGGCCTGGGATCCAGTGGAGAACACCGCTCTGATGCCGTGGATGGCTGCGACGGTCTTCCTGCACGCGTCCCGTTTGGCTCAAAGGGATCGACGGATGATCAGGTGGTCAGTCGTATTCGCCACGCTTCCCTTCGCCCTGACAGTGCTCGGCGTCTACTTGACCCGGTCCGGGTCAACGGGGTCCATCCACTCTTTCGCCGAGGACCCGGTCATTGGACAGATACTGCTGGTGGCCGCCGGGCTCACGGTGGCGGTGGTGGCGGCATTGGCGGCCCGGACGCCAAAGGGTGAGGCGTGGGAGCGGTTCGGCTTTGGCAGGGACTCTTGGCTGGGCGCCAGCGCGCTTCTCGTGACCGCAAGCCTCATTTTCGTCGTTGTCGGCTCCGCATACCCGGCCTACTCGCTGGTGTTCCTCGGTGACGACCTCGCGGTTGGGTCGGGGTTCTTTGCCAGCACCCTCTATCCGTTCGCCCTGGCCTTGGCGGTTCTCTCCGGTCTGGCGTTCAATTCCAGATGGGCGGGCAACGGTCTTCGAGCTATCGACGCCACCGTCTACGTCGCTTCTGCCGGGGCGATAGCCGGAACAGCATTCGTGCTGAGTGGCTCCCGAGCGGCGCCGATAGCCCTGCTCTCACTGGCGGGAGGGGCTGTGGTGGCACTCCTCAGGTCAGTCGTCCACTCACGCCCCACAGGAAGGGTGCTGGCCGGACACATCGCCCACCTGGGTCTGGTGATGGTGCTGGTAGGGGCCGCAGGCAGCTCCCTCGGCGCGGAGTTCATCGGAGAGATGGCTCCGGGCGACGGGGTCGAGATCGGGGGTAAGACGGTGACCCTCGAAGGCATCGAGACCGGCGACGCCGGTCGATTCATCTTCGTCAGGGCGCGTTTCGACGTGGGCGGTGAAGAGATGACACCGGAGATTCGGGCTTATGAGAATCAAAGGCTGCCGGTTGCCGAGCCTGACCTGCTGTCCGGTCCCGCCGGTGACGTGGTCGTGGCCATTTCGACTGTCACCCCGGACGCCTCCAGTGTTGACGTGGCGGTGTTCGTCAGGCCGATGGTGTGGTGGGTGTGGGCTGGCTCGCTGACGATTGCCCTCGCTGGTCTCGTCTCTCTCGGCGCGATAGGCGGAGGCGCCTCAGCGCGACATCGACTGGCCACAGAAGGGCGGCAATCAGCAGGAAGAGCCAGCGGAACGTTCGTTCCGTGACACCCTCGTCGAGCCCCTCAGCGTCGAACGCCTGTGACGCCGTGATCTCCCCACGCCCCCCCGAGGCGACCGAGATGCTCTCCATCAGCTCGCGATCCGGATCTCCGGGCAGGAATTCCGCGGCGAACGTCCTGGTGGCGATGGCGGACAAGATCAGTGGTGATCCGTCACCAGTGTCGACGTTCACACCTACCGCATAGGTACCTCCCTGCCTGGCAGCGAGGGTCGTGGTCAACTCGAAGTCCGATGCTCGCTCGAGTCGGACCTCTTCCGAGGTTCCGTCTGGATAGCTGACGCGTGCGTCCGCAACGGTCCCGGGCGCCCAAGCCTCTGCACCCTCCAGCGTGATCGTCAGCAACTCGTCGCTGAGGCGAGCCTCGAGTCTTTCACCCTCGGATCCGGTCAGGGGGAAGGTGTCCTTGACTACGTTGGACCAGAAGGCGGCAAATCCATCCCATGATGCCCAGCCCGCAGCCCACCTCTCGCCGGAGTCACTGGTCCAGGCAGTGGCCTTGCCGAGGCCTACGCGCCATGAGGCGAGGAGTGGGTCTCCCAACTCGCCAACCCTGAGTTGGACGTTGGCGGTCGGCTTGGCGGCTGTTCCGATGTAGCCGAGAAGCGCCGGCGACGATGCGAGATCCCTCACAGCTTCGGTGGTGCCGGTCACGATCGGGAAGAACTCACCTTCGTTGATGAATGACCGTGCAGCGAGCCTTGCCTCCCTCACGAAGATCTCCGGGATCTCGTCCAGGTCCCGGCCCGGGTAGAAGCGGCCGAGACCGGCCTCAGCCACCAACTCGAGCGAAGGGATGGCGCCCTCACCGGTCCCCACCACAGAGACCGTTATCCCCTCATCGGCCAACGCCTCCACCGCTTCGATGAGGCTGGGACCGAAGCTGCCCACACCGGAGAACCCGTCACCCTGCGGAAGCTCTTCGGTGAATCCGTCGGTGAAGAGGATGATGTGCTTCAACTGCTTGTCGGAATCACGCAATGCGCTCGCCGCCTCCTCGAGGGCCGGCACGATCCGCGTCTCGCCGAAGGGCCTCAGTGAGCCGATTCCCTGGTCGATCGTCTCCCGATCGGGGAACT
>JBFFIL010000062.1:0-7373 GCA_041556535.1 Acidimicrobiia bacterium
CAGCACCATCCTCACCGTCGCAGCGAGGCTTCGCCCCGAGCCGGTCCTCATCGCGGCAGAAAAATCGTCGTCGGTCACCCCGTCCTCGAACCTGGCGAGATCGACTGAAGCCAGGTCACCGATGCTCTCACCCTCCGTGACGAAAGTCTGCTCGGCGGCCGGGTCAGCCACCACCGAAGAGAGGATTTCAATCGCCTCGCCCTCGCGACCCACCTCACCCCGCAGCCGAGCCACGTGGATGAGGATCATCGCCATGTCGGGCGCCTGGCCCATCTGCTCGAATCGGGCCAGGCCGTCGAGATAGGCCCGCTCGGCCTCCACCGCCCTTCCCGCCGCGGCATGGACCGAGCCGAGACCCACCAGAGCAAGGGCCGTGGCGCGCACATAACCGATATGACGAGCCAGTTCCAACTGCTTTTCCCGCAGTTCACCGGCATCTTCGAGTCTCCCCTGCATCATCGCGAGGGTCGCCATCCCATCCAACGTCCATGTGCGCATGAGCATCTCGCCAAGCCTCTCGAGGGCGCGATCGGTGTCATGGAAGACCTTCATCGCAGCTTCCGTGTCACCGGAGATCATGTGAACGTATCCGAGGTAGTTGTTCATGGCCACGGGCCAAAGCTCGTTCCCAGCTTCAGCCGCCACGCGGATCACCTCCTCGCTGAGCGAACGAACCTCGTCGTAGTCGCCTTGGTACATGGCGATCTCACTCAGCGCCTCCAGGGCCATCACATGACCCAGCCAGTCCGAGCCCATCTCCAGACGATCCCTGGCTTCGCCCGCCACGACCGCAGCCTCGGCGGGATGCCCGAGATTCGTCAAGAGCTTCGCTCGATAGGCGAGGGCCGTGCCGCTGGCCACCTTTGCATCCTCGCCCTCGGCGACTTCGAGTGGATCGCCCACCTCAGCAAGCAGATCGAGGGCGGCCTTGATCCACCCTCGCACTTCGAAGAGCCAAGAGAGACCGACCACAAAGTTGCGGACCGCATCGACATCTCGGGCCTCGAGCGCCCTACGGAGGGCGAACCTGACGTTGTCCAGGTCGTCCTCCAGGGCCTGAAGCCCTCCCACCTGATCGCGGCCGTTCAGGATGCTGTGGCTCACCGAGGAGACGAGCGAAGTGAAGTGCGCCGTATGAGACTCCACCGCCCGACGCCACTCGGCAGAGTCCGTTCGCAGCTCCTCCTCGGCATACTGACGGAGCAGCTCGTGGATGCTGTATCTGCCGCTCTCCCGACTGGAGACAAGAAGCGACTTGCCAACAAGGTTCGCCAGACCGCGTACGTTGGCCCCGGCCACCTCTTCGGCCGCCCCCCGGTTGAAACCACCCCGGAACACCGACAGGGCCGCAAACACTGCCCGGTCCGATTCGTCGAGAAGCGCCCACGAGTAGTCGAAGACCGCCCTGACGCTGCGATGCCTCTCAGGGAGGTCACGCGCCGAGGTCTCCAGGAAGTCCATGCTGCGCGCGATCTCAGCGGCGATCTCCGAGACAGGCAGGGCATCGACCCACGCCGCGGCGAGGAGGATCCCCAGGGGCAATCCGCTCACATGCGACAGAATCTCCCTGAGAGGGTCGAGATCCCCTGTCCCCAACGAGAAGGCGGCGTCGGCCCGCTTCGCGCCATCGATGAAGAGTCGTACGCCGCTTGCCATGAGAGCCTCTTCGGGGGAGTCCCAGTCGATCTGCAGCCCGGGCAGGTTGAAGACAGTCTCTCCAGTCACCGCCAGCTTGGTTCGGCTCGTCGCGATGACCCTGACCTTCGGCGCTTCCTGGAGGAGACGGGCCACGAGATCGGCAGCCTCCGGGAGATGCTCGGCGTTGTCGAACACCAGCAGAGAGACGTCGTTTGCGAGATGAGCCGACAACTGGGCCGCCGCCTCCTCCTCACCTGTGAGTGCAAGACCCATCGACTCGGCTGCAGCCTGAGGTATGTCTCGCGCGACTGTGACTGGCGCCAGGTCGACCAGGAACACCCCGTCGGGGAAGTCCGAGGCGAGATTCGCGGCAACTTGAATCGCCAGACGGGTCTTTCCAGCACCTCCCGGCGCGAGGATCGTCACCAGCCGACTTTCGCCAACAATGCGGGCAAGGTCCTCGAGCTCGCTCTCCCTTCCTACGAAGTCGGTCAGTTGGACCGGCAGATTGGTGGGCACGGCGTCGAGCGAGGCCAGAGGAGGGAATTCCAGCTCGAGACCCTCAGGATCGACCTGGTAGACGTGCTCGGGCCGCGTCAGATCTTTGAGACGATGGTCACCCATGTCGGTCACCCTCACTCCTTGGGGCAGCCTGTCTCTCACGAGCTCCCAAGTCGCCGACGACATCACCGTCTGACCGCCGTGTGCGATCGCGCGGAGACGAGCGGCTCTATTGACCGTCGACCCGTAATAGTCGCCCAACTGCAGCTCGGCACTACCGGTGTGGATGGCGATCCGGGTCCGAATAGGTCGGGACGTCGGCCAGTCGATGTTGCCCAGGCGGTTCTGGATGTCTGCTGCCGCGGCGACCGCATCGACCGCAGAAGGGAAGACGATGAACCGGCTGTCACCTTCTCCTCTGGGCTTCACCGCGATGCCGCCGTTGGCGTCGGTGGCTCGGTCGATCTCGTCGTCGTGGAGCTGCAGCGCATCGATCATGGCGCCGGGGGCTTCCTCCCACAGAGCAGTGCTGCCCTCGATATCGGTGAACAGGAAGGTGACTTCGCCGTCAGGGAGATCAGCCATCACATCGAGCCTAATTTCCGGAACGGCGGGGGCAGGGCTGTGCCGGCTTCGGGAATCCGGCGTTGGGTGGAGCTGACGGGATTTGAACCCGTGACCCCCTCGTTGCGAACGAGGTGCTCTGCCAGGCTGAGCTACAGCCCCTTGCGGGAACCCGGATTCTACCGATGGCCGGTTTCAGGGCCAGATCGCACTCACTTCTGTAATGAGACGCTGTAGGGACCGCATACGGTCCCTCGAGCCTTAGGTTTGCGATTTGAGGTGTTGGCGGAGTCGTTCCTGGACGACGGTCGCCGTCAGGTCGGATCGGGAGCGTTCGACGAGGGACCGGGACACGTCGGTGGTCCGCCGGAGCCCCGCTGTCATGCCGTCGGGGTAGTCGATCTCGGCGAGCAGGTCGACTACCGCGTCCATCTCGTCCAGGAGGACGCCCGCCTCGGCCACCTTCTCGTCCCGGAGCAGGTCGAGCATGCGGCGCCGCATCTCGCCCACGGCCTCACCGAGGCCGTGGAGATAGGGAACCACATCGATTCCGAGATCGGTGAAAGTCGGGACGTCGTGCTGGGTGAAGATCGCCTCGGTGATCCTCGCCTCGGCGTACTCCTTCGCGGCATCGGAGACGAAGCCGGCGTGGCGCAACTCGGGATGACCGGCAATCGCGTCCGCGATCTCGTGGAGAAGGTCACCCGCCTCGCTGATCAGCTCCGAGGCGCGGTCGAGCTCACCACGATGCAGCGCCCGGATGCCGTTGGCGGAGGCGCGGATCACCTTGCGGGACCCGGTGATGCCCTTCTCCCGCGCGGAGAAGCGCCGTTGGAGGATCTCGTGGGCGTCGTCGACGAAGTCGAGGTTCAATTGGCGATGACTCTGACCTGGGGCTCTTCCCACTCGGTCAGACGCTCAGACACGTGAGTCACTTTGAGCTGTGTCAGCCGCCGACGCTTGACCTGGGCGAGCAGCATGACATAGAGAGCTACCAGAGAACCAAAGAAGAGACCGGCGAGGAGCCACGGTACCGAGCTCAGGTACCAGCCGAGGAACAGTGGCACAACGGAAGACCCCACCAGAAGGCCAAGGGCAGTGCGGCGCCGTCTGCGAATCCTCTCCCGGCCGGACGCGGCGAGGTCCGCGGCGGTGTGCTTCTGGACGTGGGCCATGGAATGGGTCCAGCGATCGAATTGCTCGGTCGACGCGAGAGAGGCATCGCGGCGGTCGCCGAACACGACCGGGAGCAGGTAGACGCTCCACACCGCTGCAATGACGAGCAGACCGATTATGACCGTCGTGTCCATGTCCTTCGCTTACTCCGTCCAAGCCGAGCGTAGTTGGAAGGCCTTCGCTCAATCAACGACCTCGGGCCTCTTCCAAGTGCCCGACTTCCCACCCGACTTCTCCAGGAGGCGAATAAAGGAGAGACTGACGCCTCGCTCGAGTCCCTTGACCATGTCATAGATGGCCAGGGCGGTCGTAGCGACTGCAGTCATGGCCTCCATCTCGACCCCGGTCCGCCCGGTCGACGAGACAGTAGCCAGGACCCTCACACCAGCGGTAACCGGTTCAAGGGAGACTTCTACGCCGTCCAGGGCGATCGGATGTGCCAGGGGGACCAGGTCGGGCGTCTTCTTCGCTCCTTGGATGCCGGCGAGTCGCGCCACCGCGGCGGCGTCGCCCTTCGGGAGGTCGCCCGAGAAGAACCGATCAGCGAGGTCTGCCGGCATGTTCACAACGCCTTCGGCCACGGCGACCCTCCGCGTGACGGCCTTGTCGCCGATGTTGACCATCCGTGCCTCCCCGGCCTCGTTCAAATGGGTGAGCGCCTCATCGCCCATCGTTGTGCTCCCTTGTCTCGTCAGACCTGAACAGCTCGATCGTCACTTCTTCGCCCTCTTCGATCGTATCCACGCCCCTCGGCACGACCGCCAGAGCGTGGGCGTTGGCGGCCGCCGACAAGACGTTTGACTCCTGGCCACCTGACCTGACGACGCGCATCCGCGCCTCGTCGACCACGGTCACCCTGAGGAAGACGGTCTTTCGCACGTCGGTGTCGAGCCGCTCGCCCGCTACTCCGACAGTGCGCGGCCTCATGACGGCACGCGCTCCCTGCATCGCCAGCAACGCTGGGCGGACGAACTGCTCGAAGCTGATCATCGCGGAAACGGGATTGCCCGGAAGGCCGAAGAAAGGGATTCCGCCGATGTTGCCGAAGCCGAAGGGCTTGGCCGGCTTCATCGCCACCTGCATGAATTCGACATCGGCCTCGTTCTGCAGCAAGAGCTTGATGACATCGTGCTCCCCCATCGAAACCCCGCCCGAGCTGACTATCGCGTCGGACTCGACCGCGGCACGGCCCAACGCCGCCCGCAACGTGTCTGGCTCGTCGGGGACTCTCCCGAGATCGATCACATCGGCGACCTCTGAGAGCATCGCATGGAGCATGGGCCTGTTGGAGTCACGGATCATGCCCGGACCCAGAGACACCGTGTCAGGGGGCTGGAGCTCGTCCCCTGTGGACATGAGCGCCACTTTCGGTCGCCTATAGACCATGGGTGTCACCTCCCCGAGGGTCGCCAAGACCCCCACGTGAGCGGGCCCAACACGCGTCCCGGGCTCGAAGACGACCTCTCCCTTCCGAATGTCACCCCCGGCCGGGCGGACCGATGTGCCGGCCACTACCGGGCCCGTCGCCGACACCATGCCCGCCTCTTCCATCGACTCCTCGACTCGGAGAACGGCGTCCGATCCCTCGGGCATGGGCGCGCCCGTCATGATCTTGATGGCCTCACCGGGCCCCACCGGCACCGACGCCACGCTGCCGGCTGGCACGTCATCGACGAGCACAAGCTTCGCCCCGGGCAGTGCCAGATCGGCGGCCCGGACTGCAAACCCGTCCATGGCAGAGTTGGCGAATGGCGGCACGTCCTCACCAGCGACCACAGACTGTGCCAGCACTCGTCCTACTGCCTCTTCCAGAGCCACAATCTCAGCCCCGGTCACTCGAATCGCCTCGAGGACCTCCGCCTGGACCTCTTCGATCGGCCTCACTCGAAAACTCCGTCGCCGAAGCGGTGACGCCCCAGCTCCACCGACGCCTTCAGCAGGCCGTCGGGTGTCCCCACATCGAGAAGGTCGTGGTCGGTCACGAAGCCTCTCAGACGTCTCGCCTCACCCAGCCGGTTTATCGCGTCGGTCAGCTGGATCTCGCCACCCACCCCGGGCGCCAGCTTGCCGAGGATGGGGAAGACCTCGGGCGTGAAGACGTACCTGCCGACCAGGCCCAGCCGGGACGGTGCCTTCGCCGGTCCAGGCTTCTCGACGGCTCCGGCGAGTTCCAGGTAGCCGTCCTCGACCTCCGAAGCCGGGATCACCACGCCGTACCGGGAGAGGTGGGCGTCATCCAACTCCCGAAGGCACATGACCGAAATCGAGCCACCGGCGCTGCCCGCCTCGAGCGCGCCGAGAACATCCCGGCCGGGCCTGACGATGTTGTCCGAGAGGAGGCAGAAGAAGGTTCGGTCACCCACCATCTCTGCAGCCTCGGCCACGGCGTGCCCGAGGCCAAGAGGCTCCTCCTGGACGACTGGCCGCAACTGGATCTCGTCCAGACCGGGCAGAGAGCCCCCGAGGGTGAAGTGTTGGGCGACGAGGTGGCCCGTGTCCAGGTCGACCACCACGATGGCCTCTTTGGCGCCCGCCCGAGCAGCCTCCTCGACCGCGTACTGGATGGCCGGTCGGTCGACCACCGTCAGCAGAGCC
Source organism: Acidimicrobiia bacterium (assembly GCA_041556535.1). GTDB lineage: Bacteria > Actinomycetota > Acidimicrobiia > Spongiisociales > ZC4RG35 > JAWWBL01. The sequence goes on from JBFFIL010000062.1 coordinate 6,475, forward strand.
TTGGGCACCACCCTCGTTGCCGGCCTCATACGGGTGCCCCGGCCCGCCGCGGGGATCACGGCGACTTCGATGCTCACGATCTCACCTTCCGCTCCGAGCCCGACACCACCCGCATGATGTTCCCCTTGTGCCGCCAGACAACGAGGCCGATTGTCGCGACGAGCCAGGCCATCGCCGGGAGGCCCACGCCCTCGGACAGCGCCAGGGGAATGGTCGCCGCTGTGACGACGAGCGAGGCGATGGAGGCCGTCCCGATCAGCCTGACCAGGATGAACCAGCTCCCGATGATGATGGCGGCGACGATCGGCATCGTGAAGATGAGGATGCCAGCGCCGGTGGCGACTCCCTTACCGCCTCTGAATCGATGAAAGATCGGATAGCAGTGACCTACCACCGCCGCGAACCCCGCCGCGAAGACCCAGGGTGAGAGGGGGTCGCCGCCTCCCGAGGCGACGAACCCGAAGAAGGCCCCGGCAACGCCTTTGACGGCGTCGCCTGCCAGCACCATGACAGCGGGGAATTTCCCGAGTGTCCTCAAGACGTTCGACATCCCCGGATTGCCACTTCCCTCTTCTCGTATGTCCACTCCATGCATCCGCCCTACGAACACGGCGAAGTTGACACTGCCGATCACGTAGGCGCCGAGCATGGCGAGGGCTATCTGCATCGGGGGGATCATATTGTCCGGGGCTGGAATGGAAGAGGGCGGGGTCCCGTTGGTACAGTTCGGCACCTCCCCCCTTCCTAGCGGTCAATCGATCCCATGCCCACATACGAATACGTCTGCAAACAGTGTGGCGAGAGCTTCGACGTCCATCAGTCGTTCTCCGACAAGCCGCTGAAACGCCACGATGCATGTGGCGGTGAGCTTCAGAAGGTCTTCCACTCCCGGGGCATCG
>JBFFIL010000063.1:0-7354 GCA_041556535.1 Acidimicrobiia bacterium
CCGCCAGCCCGATGGCTGCCAGGCCGAAGTCGATACCGGTCGCGTGGTGATCCCCCATCGGCACCACCCGCACTCCAAGCCACTCGGTGAAGTTGCCGATCCCCGGCCAGTCGAACCCGGGGATGTTGAGGAGCCCGAACAACACCGACGGGATCGCCAGACCGACCAGCGGCCAGGTCATGATGCGCGGCGACTCGTGGGGATGAGCGGCGCCCTTGTAGGTGCCGTGGAACGTGAGGGCAACCGCCCTCGTCATGTAGAAGGCCGTGACGAAGGCGCCTGCGACGGCGATCCACATGACGGCCGTGAACCCCTCGTGACCGAGGGTCGCCAGTATCTCGTCCTTCGACCAGAAACCCGCGAACGGGAGGATGCCCGCCAGCGCAAGGGAGCCGACCACGAAGGTCCAGTACGTCGTTGGCATCTCCTTGCGGAGCCCGCCCATGTCACTCATGTTGTTGGAGTGGACCGCATGGATGACCGAGCCGGCCCCGAGGAAGAGCAGGGCTTTGAAGAAGGCGTGGGTGAAGAGGTGGAACAGCCCCGCGGTGTAGCCACCGGCGGCAACGGCGGTCATCATGTAGCCGAGCTGGCTGACCGTCGAGTATGCGAGAACCTTCTTGATGTCGTCGGCGACAAGGGCGAGGAGGCCGACGGCGAAAAGGGTTATAGCCCCGATCCAGACCATCCATGGGCGGATGTCCGCCGCGAGGTTCTGGAATAGAGGGAACACCCGGGCCATGAGGTAGATGCCGGCTGTGACCATGGTGGCCGCGTGCATGAGCGACGACACCGGCGTGGGCCCGGCCATGGCGTCCGGAAGCCAGATGTGGAACGGGAACTGAGCGCTCTTCCCCATTGCCCCTAGGAAGAGAAGCCCACCACCCAAGAGAGCCACTCCGCCGAGCTCAGCCGAGTGCTCCAGCGCGGCGTCGCTGATGGCCGCGAAGTCGAAGCTGCCGATTGCGATGGCCACGATGATCGCCCCGAGAATCAGGCCGACATCGGCGACCTTGTTGGTCAGAAAAGCCTTGTTGCCGGCCCGGACATTGTCCAGGTCCTCCCAGTAGAAGCCGATGAGGAAGTACGAAGCGAGACCTACACCCTCCCAGCCGATGATGAGCTGCACCAGGTTGGGGGCGCCAACGAGGATCAGCATCGCACCGGCGAATAGGGAGAAGGCGGCAAAGAACCAGTCGACCCGCCTGTCGCCGTGCATGTAGCCGAGGGCGTAGACGAAGACCAAGAGGCCGACGAAGTTGATGAGGAAGTACATCATTATCGACAGCCCGTCGACCATCCACCCCAGCTCGAACACGATGCCGCTGCCGATCCGGGCTATCTCGAAGGTGGTCTGATCGAGGACTCCACCAGTCATGTTCATGACGAACAGAACCGTCGCCCAAACGAGGTTGATGGCTAGGGCCGCCACGGCGATCTCCCCGCCCTGGTGCTTGAAGCGCTTCCCGAACGCGAGGATCAACCCGAATGCGACGAACGGGAGGACGAGCATTATCCCGGCCGTGTCGGCCCAGAACCCGCCGTCACCGGCAGTGATGACATGCTCTTCTTCGGCTGCCAGCAGCAGGAGCTCTCTCATCACCACCTCATCAGGCTCAGGTCGTCGACGTTTGCTGACTTGCGGTTACGGAAGATCATCAAGACGATTGCCAGGCCTATCCCGACCTCGGCCGCGGCAACGGTGATCACGAAGATGGCGAACACGTGGCCGATGGCCTCGGAGGTCACGAGGATCGACTCGAACGCCACGAGGTTGATGTTGACTGCGTTGAGCATCAACTCCACCGAGAGCAGGATCAGCACGATGTTCTTGCGCACCAGAAGGCCGTAGACACCCATGGCGAACAGGGCCGCTCCCAAGATGAGGAATTGGTTGAGAAGCATCAGACGGACGCCCTTTCCTCTTCCTCGGCCGGGCTCAGATCCCTGCGGGCAATGGTGATTCCCCCGATGAGCGCGGCGAGAAGAACGAACGAGACGACCTCGAACGGGATCACGAACCTGCCGAGCAACGACTCGCCGACCACTTCAGTGGCTATCGGTTCGCCGGTCGTGAGGATTTGAGTGGTTCCGAAGGCGTCCAGAGAGGCCCAGGTCATGAGGCCGAACATGGCAACGGCCAGGAGAGCCGGCAATGCTCTCTTGTCCGAGTCCAGACCCTCGTCCAAGCCGGTGGGCGCCCTGGTGATCATGATCCCGAACAGGAACAAGACGATCACGGCACCGATGTAGACGAGGACCAGCACCCAGGCCACGAACTCTGCACTGAGAAGGAGGAACAACGCTGCCGTGCCGGCAAGGGCGCCCACGAGGAAGAGTGCAGCGTGGACGACGTTCTTCGCCGTGACGACGCGGAACCCGGAGAACAGGACCGCCAGGGCGATGACCCCGAAGACCCAGTTGACAGGCTCGCCGATCCAGTCGACCACTGTCATCGCTCGAGCCCCGGGGCCTCGGGAACCGTCTCCAGCCAGTCCTGGAGTCGGTCCTTGTCGTGGAGCATATTGCCCATCTTCGACTCGGAGTACTCGTACTCGGGACTCCAGAAGAGGGCATCGAAGGGGCAAACCTCCACACAGATCCCGCAGTACATGCAGAGGGCGTAGTCGATGTCGAAACGATCGAGTTTCGCGCGTACCTTCACGCGCCCGCCCGGTTCCGCCGGAGGCAGCCCCTCCTTGTGACCCTCGATGTAGATGCACCAGTCGGGGCACTGGCGGGCGCAGAGCATGCACACCGTGCACGCTTCCTGATCGAGGGCTATCACCCCACGCGCCCGCGGTACAGGCGTTTCCTTCTCGAGCGGGTAATTGACCGTGGCGAGGTACTTGTGGGGAAGGAAGATCGTCTTCATCATCGTGGCGAATGTCACGCCGAGGCCCTTGATCAGACCGCCTCCCGGAATTCGCCGTCCACCGTTGGCTGTCATCAGAACATCACCTTGAAAGCGGCGGTGACCACGATGTTGAGAAGGGCCAGGGGGATGAGCCACTTCCACGCAAGGGTCTGGAGCTGGTCCTCACGAAAACGGGGGAAGGTCCAGCGGAACCAGATCATGGCGAACGTCAGGAGGAAGACCTTGCCGAGCAGGATCACCGGGCCCAGGAAGGGAAGCCAGTCCTGCGGCACGCCGGGGAGCCAATAGCCGCCGAGGAACAGAGTCGACGCGATTGCCGACATCGTGAACATGTTGGCGTACTCGCCGATGAAGAAGAACATGAACCGGAACCCGGAGTACTCGGTCAGATAGCCCATCACCAGCTCCGATTCGGCAATCGGCATGTCGAACGGGATCCGAGTCAGCTCGGCGAGAGCAGCGATCATGAAGATGCCGAACCCGAGGAACTGGACCAGGACGTAGGGGAACCCTGCGGCGATCTGGGCCTCGACGATCCCGGTGAGGCTCATCGTCTCGGCCATGATCACCGAGCCGATGACAGCGAGCACGAGGGGGAGCTCGTAGGCGATCAGCTGTCCGGCTGCCCGCAGGCCACCCATGAGCGAGTACTTGTTGGCCGATGACCAGCCCGCCATGAGGACCCCTATGGTGCTCAACGAGGAGATCGCAAGCGCGTAGAAGATTCCGACCGGGAGATCCCAGAAGACGAGATCCGGGCCGAAAGGGACCACCACCAGGAGGGCAAAGGTGCCGATCAGGACGAGGTACGGCGCCAGCTTGAAGACGGGGGCATCGGCCTCGTCGGGGATGAGGTCTTCCTTCTGGAAGCCCTTGATGGCATCGGCGATCAGCTGAGCCCAGCCAAACCGGCCTCCGGCGAAATAGGGACCGACCCTCGACTGCATCTTCGCCGAGAGCTTCAGCTCGGCGAATCCAAGGGCGAGACCGATCACCGGCACGATCGTGGCAACGATCAGCACCTTCAGGCCGAGTAGTGCCCAGGGGTTCGAGAAGAAGTCTGTGAGGGCGTCGATCATCGATCCACATCCCCCAGGACGAAGTCCAGCGAGCCCATGATCGCGATGATGTCCGGCACCAGGACCCCATCGAGAATCCACGGCAACATCGAGAGATTGGAAAAGCTGGCCGATCTGATCTTGAGCCGATAGGGGCCGGTTCCCCCATCGGAGACGAGGTAGAACCCCATCTCGCCTTTGGGGTTCTCCGCTCTGACGTAGGTCTCGCCCTCCGGGACCTTTATCACCTTCGGCACCTTGGCCTGGAGCGGGCCTGATGGCGGCATGGCATCCACAGCCTGCAGAACGATCTTCGCCGCCTCTCTTATCTCCATGAGCCGGACCCACCAACGGTCCCAGCAGTCGCCGGTCTGGCCGGTGATCACATCGAACTCGAATCGGTCGTACGGCAGGTAGTCCTCGGATTTCCGCAGGTCGAATCCCACGCCCGACGCCCTGAGATTGGGTCCCGAAACGCCGAATGACGCTCCGATCTCGGGCGGCAGGACCCCAAGGCCCTTGGTCCTGGCCAGGAAGACCTCGTTCCCGGCCACCAGCGCCTCGAACTCGTCACATACCGCCAAGACCTTTGCCATGGCGTCCCGCGATCCGGACAGGAAGCCGGCCGGCAGGTCTTGAGGCTGCTTGCGTGTGGTCGAGCCCGAGCCGTAGGCGGGCTTCACTCCTCCGATCCGGTTGAAGTTGGGATGGAAACGACCGCCAGTCACTCCCTCGATGAGGTCGAGCACCCGCTCCCGCTCCCGAAGGGCGAACATGATCGGGGTGAGAGCTCCGAGCTCCTGCGGATACGACGCCATAAACATCAGATGAGAGGCGATTCGGGCCATCTCGGTGAGGATCAGCCGGATGAACTGTGCCCGCTCGGGCACCTCGATGTCCATCAGCTTCTCCGCGGCCACGACGAAAGGGATCTCGTTTGCATACCCGGACACCCAGTCGATCCGGTTGATGAGCGCCGTTATCTGCGGGTAGGTTCGGACCTCGCTCAGCTTCTCGTAGCCGCGATGCATGTACCCGATGACCGGCTTGACATCGCGGGCTCTCTCACCGTCCACCTTGGCGACGAGTCTGAGAACACCGTGAGTCGAGGGGTGTTGTGGGCCGATGTTGAGGGTCATCTCCTCGGTCTCGAGCTCGACCGAGACCTGGGCCTCGCTCAGCTGACGAATCTCGTGCCCGTCGATCGTCATCAGCTCTCCGGATTCTCCGTCGAAGGCTCGTCTGGGAGGGACTCGACGTCGACCTTCCCCGGCCAAGGCTTGACCTCTCTGCTGAGCAGCGCGTAGCTCTTCCGCAACGGATTTCCGATGAAGCCGTCCGGGAGATAGAGGTGGTCGAGCCCGGGGTGGCCCTCGAAATGGATGCCGAACATCTCCGCCGCCTCGCGTTCGTGCCAGTTGGCGCCGGGATAGACCTCCACCAGGCTCCCGATGGAGGGCTTGTCGTGAGGGAGATCGGTCGAGAAGGTGACGCGATGCCCGACGGTGAGGTCACTCACCGATGTGAGAAGCTCGATCCGCTCCTCGACCTCGTCGGACAGAGCGTCGCCCGAGGAGACTTCGTTCGCCCAGTCGATGGCCGACAGCCAGGAGAAGAAGGCGAGGTCGAGCTGGTCACGTGCGACGACGTGAGCCTCCGCCCAGCCTTCCGGCGCGATCCTCACCTTCAGGTTGTCGAACGCTATTTCCGCGGTCCCGCCGACCGCAGCCGCCACCGAATCGGCGAAGCCCTGAAGCGGATGGACGGCGTTCTCGGTCTCAGACTGGCTCGAGGTCACGCCTGTTCCACTTCTCTTTGATGTCTTCGTTCTTGATGATCTTCTGGAGAAGGACGATTCCTTCCATGAGTGCCTCGGGCCGAGGCGGGCAACCGGGCACGTAGACGTCGACCGGTATCACCTGGTCCACGCCCTTCGTCACCGAGTAGGAGTCCCAGTAGGGGCCTCCGCAGTTGGCGCAGGAGCCCATCGAGATGACGTACTTGGGGTCCGGCATCTGGTCGTACAGCTTGCGGACCGAAGGGGCCATCTTGTCGGTGACTGTGCCCGCCACGACCATGAGGTCGGCCTGTCTGGGCGACGCCGGGAGAGGGATGATCCCGAAACGCATCATGTCGTATCGCGGGCCGGCCGCTGCTATCAACTCGACGGCACAGCAGGCGAGCCCGAACTGGAACATCCAGAGCGAGTACTGCCTCGACCAGTTGAGGAGCCACGAAATCGGCTTCGGGACCCCGAACCTCTGGACTACTCCCACCGGAGCACTCCCTTGCGGATGGCATACACCAAGCCGAGGAGGAGGATGACGATGAAGATCATCATCTCCACCAGGCCGAACATCCCCAGCGACTCGAGTTTGATCGCCCAGGGGAAGATGAACACTGCCTCAACGTCGAAGATGACGAAGAGAAGCCCGAACACGTAATACCGAACGTAGGTCTGGCTCCAGCCGGTCCCGACCGGGTCCACTCCGCACTCGTAGACGTCGCTCTTCGTCTTGGTGGGGTTGTTGGGTCGGAGAATCGCCGAAACGCCCAACATGATCATGACGAGAACCGCGCCCAGCGCCGCGAAGGCGCCGACTGTCAGGTAACTCTCGAAGTACGCGCTCATGCCTCTAGATGGTCGGGGATCGAACCGCGGGCGAGTATACGCATGCCCGGATTCAGGTCGAAGTCACCCTTCTACCCTGCGGCCGATGGGAAATCAGGGCACCCCGGCGACCGACGGTTTGGTCAACTTGATCGGTGAAATCGAGACTCGCCTCACCGGGTCATCAGCCTCGCCGGGCCTCTCCGACGGCGGATTGGTGCCTGACGGATCCACCTATGTCCTCGTCCTGTTCGACGGGCTCGGCGTCGCGCAGCTCGAGCATCCGGGCGCACGTTCCTTCAAGGCGGCCAACGCGGCCACGCTCCATGCGCCCTTCCCGACCACGACCAGCGTCTCGATGGCAACCGTGGCGTCGGGTCTTCCGCCCTCGCAACACGGTCAGGTAGCACATCTCACGTGGATGCCCGACGTCGGCCAGGTCGTCAACTGCCTCAAGTGGGTGAACCTGCGAGGCGAGCCGATCACATACGAATATGCGTCCGTCCTCCCGTCGCCAAACCTGTGGGAACGCCTCCGGGCCGCCGGCATCGAGCCGATCACGGTCCAACCGGGCGACTTCACCGGCTCACCACTCTCACGGATCCTCTATCGGGGAGCGCGATTCGAACAGGCTTGGGACCTCGACGAGCTAGCTGTCGCCACGGCACAGCTTGCGGGCGAGCCGAACAGGCTGATCTTCACCTACGTTCCCTACGTTGACTTCGCCGGACATGTGTGGGGGCTCGAATCGGGCGAATTCACCGAGGCGATGGGGCTTGCGGTATCGGTCTGGGAGAGCATCGCCGC
>JBFFIL010000064.1:0-7332 GCA_041556535.1 Acidimicrobiia bacterium
CCAGCCTCTGATCCGCGAATCTGATCCGCAGCCACGAGTCGAGCAACCGCGCGCGTCGGCACCGACGCTATGCGGGTGTTCTGCTCAGACGAGGTAGTGCCGGTGGGGGAGATCGGCGCAGCGCTCCGCTCTCTCGGCCGGTATCTCCGCTTTCGACCCATCCCGCCATACGGACTATCCACCCGACATCCGGCACCCATGTCACGGTGATCACGAGCACATGAGTCCCGTGGCGGTGAGTCACCCCGGCTTTAGGGGAGCGTGACGCTGACCACGACCGGATCGTTCGGGTCCACTTTCTTACTGGAGATCACAACAGTGAACGCCAGCGCGTCGTGGTCGTCCGGTATGGGGTCCCCACCGGCCCCACCGTTGGGGCACGCCCCGGCCTCACTCTTTGGTGACGCCAAGCTGAATGAAGCGTCCTGCTTTGTGTGCTCGACCCAGCACCAGTCCCCCGGGACGCTGGAACGCAGTTGGACTGTGACCTCGCGTGCGCTTCCCATGCTGACATCGACCGTCCACGTCCCGGCAGGGACCTCGAAGACGTCGACACATGTAGTGCCCTTCTCGGTGATTGTCAGCGTGAAGTCCTCGGCCACCGGTTGGTAGGCCGTCTCGAAGTACTCGGCGCAGGTCTGTCCGTCGACCGGGTCCGGCTTGCCCTTCCCCGCAGGAGGTGCGGCCATCGCGGTGGAGGCCATCGCCAGCGCAACAACCATCGCCAGTGTCGAGATCCATGTTTTGTGGTGCCTCATCTCTCAGTTCTCTCTTCTTCTCGTTACCTGGTGATACTTCCAATCCATATGGCCCCGTTGCCCGACGAGTGGCCCACCGCTATGAACCGGTCACCGACGGCCACTACGTCCGTCATCGCGACGCTGGTGAACAGCTGTCCGGGGGCAAAGCCGTGCTCGAAACTGAGCTCTGTGTCCGTTAGCGGGACCGTGGCAAAGCCGCGGTCCCAACCAACGGAGACCAATCCGCCCTCGAAAGCGATCAACGCCCTAACGGGGGCGTGCCTCAATAGCGTGTTGTTGGGGGTTCTCTTGGTTGATGTAGCCGGGTAGGCGAACGGGGCCGTGTCGTCTTCGATCCGCTCCCACTCCAGACCGTCTCGAGACGACCACAGCGGCATCGGCATGTCCGCTGGATCCGCGTCACAGCGAAAGTCACGGAACGGAACGCAGGCAGCGATCCCAGCTGCCACCAAACCGTCGGGTGTGCCGGTCACTGCGGTGATGTACATGTGGTTGTCGGTGGCGGGATCAGGGCCGAAGACCTCGGCGCCGTTCGCGATTTTGGCCCAGGCGAGACCGTCCTCGGACGTCCAGACTGCTCCGATCATGTTGTCGTCGCCCCCGTCCAGCTCCGACCCGACGGCCACGAAGCGATCACCGGTGTACGTGACGTCGTGCATCCACTGCGCCGACGGCCCGCCGAAGACTTCGTCGTCGTGAGGAATCCTCTGCCATGACGTCCCATCGGTCGATACCCACACGGCGGCGTCTTCGTGGGCCGACCCGACAGCCACGATCCTTCCCTCTCCGATGGCGACGGCCTCCATCGCCTGGTCACCGGCCACGGGCGAGGAGCCGTCACCGGTGCCGCTGAAGACGGCGTCGGGATCTGCCACCAGCTGCCACGTCACCCCATCTGGTGAGGTCCAGATCGCGGCATCGAGATCGTCTCTCCCACCCACGGGCTCAGGTCTGAGTTCGGGCCATCGAATCCAGTCGACGTAAGAGTGGTCGACGATGCCGACGGCCACAAGCCCCGGGCCGGCAGCGACGACATCGGTGATGACCTGCCGGCCGGGTCCTCCGAAAACGGCCTCGTCATGCGGGATCCGCATCCAATCGGCCCCGTCTGTCGTCACCCAGATGGCCGCATCCTGGTTGTCGACGAGGTCAGGCGGCGGTCCGAGGAACGGTGCGCAGTATCTCTCGCACTCTGTGCCGACCGCCACCAGCCCGGGTCCACCCAGTGTCACGGCCTCGATCGATGTCACGCCAGCTCCGTCAAACACACCGGAGTCGTCCCGGACCCGAGTCCATTCGACGTCGACCCAGATGATCCCTGAGCCCTCCGCAGAGGAGGCCAGCGTCGTTGAGACGGGCGCCGTGGTCGATGGAACAGCCTCTGGAACAGTGGTGGACACCGGCTCGATGGGCTCCGTGTCGTTCGAGAGGTCGATCAGCAGGGCGATTCCACCAATCGCCAACAGGACTGCCGTGGCCGCCGCTAGCGCGATTGCCGGAGTCGGCGTCCAACTTTTTTTGGCTGGGAGTTCGAACGGAGCCGCCGTCATTGAGCTCACTTCGTCAACGGTGACCGGAGGCAGCTCGGTGTTCACGAGCTCGACGATCTGCTTGAGCTGCTGTTCCAGCTTGTCAGGCACTGGTCACCTCCAATGCTTGTCGGAGCCGGCTCAGAGCGCGCTCCACGTTCTTTCTCGAAGCCGCATGTGACGAGTTGGTCAACCGCGCTATCTCCGCGTAATCCATGTCGAGGCCATGACGCAGCACTACGCACACCCTCTGTTTGGAGGGGAGTTCCTTCAGCGCAGGGATTAGCCCCGGCTCGAAGGAATGTTCGTGGATCGAATCGTTGGCCCCCCACACGAAACGGCGAGGCCGCTGGTTGCGCCCCCACCTCTGTCCGACGCGATACAGATACCCCAAGGGATTCTCCATCTCCGAAACGCGGTTCCAGTGCTCGAGCCCGTAGAGCCATGCCTGTGCAGCGGCATCCCGACCCAAATCCCAACCGAAGTAGCCGACGAGGGCGTGTCGCAGGCCAGCCTCATGCGAATCGACGAACGCATCGAAAGCCTGCGGTACCGTCACACTCGATTGCACACGGTCTCCAGTCGCCATCTACAGAGAAAGGGCTCGCCGACCCTTCCCTGTGACACGAAAGATTCCCGATCCCCAACTTTCCTAGAGCCAGGACACCGCGTTAGGGGACGAAGTCACTATTCGAGTTGGTCGCGCGAATCCCTGTATCCGGCCGCGATACGCTCTGCCACTGTTCGGCCCGAACCCTCTACAACAGCCTGCCATTCAGTGGTTGAGCGATTGTCGGCGATCCCAAAGCCGAGAACCCGAGAACCGGACGGAGACGCTTCGGCCGACTTCTTGTCGCCACCCGACTGACACAGCCTCGCCCATGCGAGTGAGGCCGGCAAGCGCGGTCTAGTACAGCGCTTGAAGGTTGGCGAAGGTTCGGACTGCTCCGAAAATCACGGCTGCCGCCAGGGAGGTGTAGCCGGTGACCGTGGCCGCGCGCCTTCCCCATGTCGGGACCCGAGAGGTGGCGGTCGAGGCGTGATAAACGATGGTGGAGATGACCATCTATCCGCGGCCGCCGGCCATGAGTCTGGCTTCGGGTAGCGATTTGAGTCTGAGCATGGCGGCGATGCCCACGATTGGGCCGAGAGCGAGCACGGCGAACGCCCAAGTCCAAGTCACGACGTCCTCGATGAGGGGGATGATCCAGATAGTTGCGGCTGAGATGGTGAACCCGATGGCGATCTGCATTGTTAGAGCTGTGCCCACGTGCGACTGGTCGCCGACTTCGGTAACCATGGCTGAGAACTGAGCCGAGTCGGCTACCACGGTGAACCCCCAGACCAGGCCCACGACGATGACCAACCACGTTGGCCCGTCGAAAAGCAGGCCAATGCCGAGCGAACACAGGCCCGACATGGCGAGCATCAACACCGTGAAGTTGGTTCTTCCCCACCGGTCAGCAACGAGACCACCCACCCATGAGCCAAGAGCGCCCATCGTGATCACCGCCCACGTGACGAACGCCGCTAGTGGAAGAGCCTCCACGCCGGTGGCTTCGAGGTGGTCACCGAAGAAGATCAGGAACCATGCTGCCATGGCGAACAGCTCCCACATGTGCCCGAAGTACCCGATTGAGGCCAATCGCACGCCTCGATTGGCGAACACACGCCCGATCTGACGAGGGTCGAAGACGGTTTGCGGAAACTCGAACGGGCCCTCCTTGACGGAGTAGGCAACGACGCCTCCCACGATCGACATTGCGGTGGTCGCGTAGATGACGCTCTTCCAGTCAATCCCACCCAGAGCGTTCGCCAGGTGAGGGCTGGCGTTCCCGAAGATGATCCCCGCGGCGAGAACACCGAGGGCAAAGCCTCGACCCTTCCTGTACCACGTGGAGATCAGCTTGAACGACGGCGGATACACCCCGGCAATGAAGAAACCCGTGACAAAGCGAAGCGGCACACCAAGGTCTACGCCCCCAGACCAGATCAGCCCGAGATTCGCGACACCAGCGCCCATACAGCCCACCAGCATCACCAGTTGAGGTCGCACTCGGTCAGCAAGGTTCAGTGCCGACGACACGAGCGCTCCGGAGACGAAGCCAAGGATCACACTGATCGTCAGCCACGCCTTCCCAGTGGCGGACAGGCCCCATACCTCCGTCAGCTGGGGAACCACAGCCGTCGCTGAAAACCAAGTCGAAATCCCAAGAACGAGAGCGACCGTCAGAAGAACAAGCGGACGTCTCCGACCCAAAGGATCACCAGTCCCGCCGCCGTCTCTCACACGATCTGTCCACTCCGCCACGAGGGTCAAGTTACGCAACACGTCCATGCCAGCGAGGGCAGCCTCTCCATAGACCGGCAGGAACTGCCTCCCCCACGAGTTCATGAGCACCGCTATGAGGGGTTAGGGGTCGGCTATGGCGATGTATGGGAGGTAGCGGTATTGCTGGTTCCAGTCGAGGCTGTTACGACGACAGAGTCCACATCGCTCACAACGATCCGTTTGGCCAGGCTGCCAACCACTTCCTGAGTCGTTCCAGCTGAGAAGAGAACCGTGTGCTCCACGCTCACCACTCGTTCTGTCGGACGAACCGGTCCGCGTCTTCGAGTTGGTCCTCGGAAAAGACACGAATCCCATTGTCGATCAGAAGCTGAGCGACAACCCCCATCCCTTTCTTGGTACCGCCGCCGAAAGAGCCGTCGTAGATGTAGGTAGACCCACAAGACGGACTTCCATCGGTGAGAACGGCAGCCACGCACCCCTGCTCCAGCGCATGGGTCACCGCGTTCTGGGCACCTTCGACGAACATGTCTGTCACATCGTTTCCCGTGTCCTCAACGACAGACCCCACTCCGCAGATCACGTCGGCCCCATCACCGCCGAGAATCTCAGCAGGAGGTCTCGGAACCGCGAACCCAGCAGAGAGCTCAGCACAGAAAGGGACGAGCCGACCCTCCGCTGCCCACCGATCCCAGACTGGAGACTCAACCTCCACATTGGTCCGGTTGAAACGAATCGCCGGACCGTTGAGACAGCCACTGACCAACACCTTCCGCCGGGGGCTGCCCGACGCCGACGTGATTGTCACCGGCTCGGCATCAACCATCGGAACTCCTCGACCAGAACCATCCCCGCCATGAACCGGCACCCTAGTGAGGAGCCCACGACCGTCACCATGTGCGCCTCAGGAGTGTTCGCTGCTCCGGGAAGAGTCGATCCTGCATCGGTTTCGTGGAGGGCTGCCTACATCGGCATTGCCTCGTAAACCCACATGTCTGTGGGGCAGTCCCTGAGGAGGCTCAAAGCCTCGTCCATCGACTCTGCTTGAACGATCGAGTAGCCGAGCGCCGGCTGCATGCCGTCGGACATCTCGGTGATCTCTCCGTCCTTGGTGACGTTGCGACCATTGAACAGGGGGTTACCCGAGTCCACCACGTGCTTTTCGATCGAGGACCACCACTTCATATGGGCCTGTAGAAACTCCGGGGTTCGGCTCATCTCGCCATGGGCGAGAAAGATGAACTTCTTCATATTGTTCCTTTCGCTTTGTCTTCTTCTTCGGGCTCCCTATCGAGGTACGCGGTGTAGGTGTCCAGCGACTCGGCGTCGGTACCCCACCAGGGTTGAAACTGGTCCACCCAGCCTCGAAGGTCTCTAAGCGGCGTGCGGTTGAGGCTCAGATAGTTGGTGCGCCCGGTTTTCCGGCGGGTCACCATGCCTGCCTTCTCCAGCTCCCGGACGTGTTTGTGGATGGCCGGAAGCGATAGGCCTCTGAACGCCGCAAGCTGGCTGATCGAGTGAGGCTGAAGGCTCAAGGCCCGGATGATCTCGCGTCTGTGCTCGTTGGCCAGCGCGTCGAACACGTCGTCGTTGATCATGTCTTCCTCATAGTTAACCAGAGAGTTAACTATAGACCCGACCGCCAGGCGATGTCGAGCGGGCGCGGGCGGTGCGCTGAGGGCCGCGAAGACCGGGTCACCATTACTGTCTGCCCTCTGCGTAGTGAGGTTTCGATGAGCTCAGGGCTCGAGCCCGGTCGGTACAACGGGTCTCTTCTGCTCGCGGACATCTCCGGCTACACGATGTTTCTCGACAACGTGCGAGTCGCTCACCAGGACGACTCCTTCGCCGACGGCAATATCCCGGTCGCCTACGGGCTGATGTCGGGGCTGTTGGATGGGATCGCCAACCAGGTCGACCCGCCATTCACTTTCGTCAAGTTCGAGGGTGACGCCGTCTTCGCAGTCGCACCTGGTGATTCATCTCCGCGGGCGGAAGAGATGCTCGAGTGCATAAGACACTGCTATCAGGACTTCGTCGAGCGGCTCGCCGAGGCCGGCGTCGTGTGGACCTGCACCTGCACCGCGTGCAGCGGCATGACCAGGCTCGACCTGAAGTTCGTGATCCATCACGGCGAGTACATCGTTCAGGCCGTCGGCCCCCGGATCGAGTTGCTCGGACCTGACGTCAATATCGTCCATCGCCTTCTCAAGAACGATGCGGTGGCCGAGGTCGGGGCGACCGCATATGCCCTGTTCACGGAGGCCGCGACCGAGGCACTCCAGTTGGACCTTTCAGACGCATCGACCCTGAGGCAGCCGATCGACGGTATGGATCCGGTCGACGCGAAGGTAATAGCGCTCAGCGGTTGATGCGGGCGTCGCGGCCGGTTGCGCCGTTACCCTCGCACTCCGTGAGCCCCTTCCGAGCATCCCCAGGATTCACCCATGACTGGGACCACTTCGGCTTCGAGGTGGCCGGCGGTGTGGCGACTGTCACGTTTAACCGGCCAGACAGGCTCAATGCCCTCACATTCGACATCTACGCAGACCTTCGCGACCTGATCGGGGAGATCGAACATCGGGACGACGTTCGAGTGCTCGTCATCACCGGGGAGGGGAGGGGCTTCTGCAGCGGCCTCGATCTCAAGGACGCGTCCTCGGGCAAGGGGATCGCCGGCGAGGGCACCCTGTCGCCCGGCGGCGGGATTTCCCACCTGAACACGCGCATGATTCCGACCGTGACACTTCAA
>JBFFIL010000065.1:0-7082 GCA_041556535.1 Acidimicrobiia bacterium
ATACCGAACTCACCCTGGATATACCCCCGCGCCGACAGGACTGCGTCGGTGTCCCCCCCTGCCGCCGGCGGCGGGCCCGGCCGAGCAGCCGGTGAAACAGAGAAACGAGGTGCAGGACCGGGCTGTTCTATCCCGCCCACATCCACGAATGTCCCTCGCTCCGCATTGTGAGGGTGGGTCGGCGCCTCAGACATCGAGAGGACTGGGGCAACGCAGGCGTCTGTGCCGGCGAAGAGGTCGGCCCAGTGGTCCCTGTCGTGCTCGGCGAATCTCGAACGGAGGGCAGCGCGGATCTGCGGCCACCCCTCACGGTCGAATTGGGGAGGTAGGCCCCCGGGGTCGATACCCAGTCCTTCGAGGAGCTTCGCGTAGAAATGGGGCTCGAGGGCGCCGACGGCCACGTGCCTGCCATCAGCGGTCTCATAGGTCGAGTAGAACGGCGCTGCACCGTCCAGGAGATTCGATTGCCTTTCGTCGCGCCAGATTCCCTCCGCCAGGAAGCCGTGCAACCCGGCAGCCAAGAGGGCCGACCCGTCGACCATCGCTGCATCCACGACCTGGCCCTGCCCGGTCTCCCGGGCGTGCAAGACCGCCGAAACCACCCCGAGTGCGAGCAGGAGGCCGCCCCCTCCGAAGTCACCGACCAGGTTGAGGGGTGGCACCGGGTTGGAGGCGGGGCCGATGGCGTGCAGCACCCCTGAAAGGGCTATGTAGTCGATGTCATGGCCCGCCATGGGCGCATAAGGCCCTTCCTGGCCCCAGCCTGTCATTCTCCCGAAGACGATCCTCGGGTTCTTCGCAAGGCATTCCGCCGGGCCTAAGCCCAGACGTTCGACGACTCCGGGGCGAAAGCCTTCGATGATGGAGTCCGAGCGCTCAACGAGGCGGAGCACGACCTCTACCCCCTCCGGCGACTTGAGGTCGACCGCTACCGACTTCTTGCCGCGATTGAGAACATCGTGCTTTGCCGCACGTCCACCGAGGACGGCGTCCGGACGGTCTACCCGGGTCACTTCAGCCCCGAGATCCGCGAGCACCATCCCGCAGAATGGAGCCGGGCCGATCCCAGCCAGCTCTACGACGACGAGCCCGGAAAGCGGCCCGGCCATCAAGGGCCGCCCGAGATCGTCTCGGCGGACGAGATCAGCATGGGGACGAACCTAAGCGACGGATCAACGGAGAACGCCCCCGCGGTCACTGGGGCCAGAATCAGGGTGGCATCACCCGGAGCCAGGAGATCGAGCGAGGAAGGCAGCGAGCCGACCCCGACCGATACCTCTGTCGCCCCAACCCAATCCCCGATGTTCCACAAGTGGGTCGATCTCGACATGTTCACATGAGGTCCTTCGATGGAGCCGTCCCAGGCGATGGTCACCGGCCTCTGATAGAGAGGGATCACCGCAAGATGCTCGAGATAGACCTTGTCGATCTCCCTATACAGGTCTCGACGCCCCCTGGGGCTCGTCTCGGTCTGAAGGGCGCCCACGAGATCCTCGACGCTCGCGTCGCAGAAGCGGTTTACGTTCAGACGACCGAACCCGCTCGGAGCAGTCCCCTCGCACGAGAACCTGCTATCTCCAAGATGAAGGCTCTCCGAGAAACTCCACGGGAACCCGATGAGGTCCCAGGTTTCCCCGTCACCGAAGAGGAAGTCGTCGGCGAATAGCTCCGCGGGAGCGAGAAAGAGGGTTTGCATCTCGATGCCCACCCGAGCGAGGTCGTTGCGGATCAGCTCGGAAGCCACGCGGCGCCAAGGGTCACCGATCGTCGTTGCAAAGACGAAGGAGAGCCTCTCCCCATCGCAGGAGAAGACCCCGTCGCCCTCGCGAACGCATCCTTGTCCTGACAGCAGCTGCAATGCGCGGTCCGGATCGAAGGCGTCCGGAAAGACGTCCACGTACAGCGACGAGACATCGGGCCAGATCGAGCTGCCCAGGGCAGGCTCGCCCTCGGATATGACTCGAATCGTCGAGTCCAGAAGCGACTCCCGGTCGATGGCCAGGTTCATCGCTTCACGCAACCACGACTGGCCGAGCAACGGGTCGTCGAGATTGAACGCTATCTGCTCCCAGATGGAGCCGCTGACCGTGTTCCGCTCCACCCCTTCGAACGAGTCCAGTTCTGCGAGCACCCAATCGAGAGAAGGGGGGAAGATGACGTCGAGGTCGCCCGTCGCGAGCCTGCGCAGGCCATCCCGGACACTGCTGAGGGCACTGAAGCGGATCGTGTCGACATCACCGACGGACCGGTGACGGGGGTTGCGGCCTAGGACGATCTCTTCGCCCATCGTCGCCAGGACGAATGGCGCGGCAGAAACGGACAGTGGATCGTCCACATGCGCTGGTAGCACAACTCCGAACAAGGTTTGCCATGGCCCGTACGGCTGGCTGAACTCGAACAGGACCGTCTTGGCATCGATGGCCTCGTGGCGCCATATCGAGGAGTAGCCGTCTTCCGAGCGGCGAACCTGGTAGGTGTGCACGAAGTCATCCGCTGTCACCGGCACGCCATCGGACCATGCAGCCTCGGGCTCTATGTGGTAGATGATGCAGAACGCGCTCGCGCAAACCTCCGGCACTGTCGTAGTCGGCATCGGGTCCGTTGTCGTCACCTGCACTGTCGTGGTCGGTGCCGGCGCGGTGCAGGCCGCGACGAACAAGGTGAGTGCCGCTGCTCCGGCATACAGGCGGTCAGGTCTCGGCAGACAGCTCTTCCTCATCCAGGATCACATCATGGCGTTTCCGTGACTCGGAGATGATCGCCTGGATGATCCCGGTCATGGGGAGGGCGAGGATCACGCCGATCCCACCCATGAGGGAGCCACCGATGAGAATGGCCCCGATGGAGATGGCCGGATGGATCTCCATGGTCCTCTTCGTGATCCTGGGCGAGAAGAAGAGGTTCTCGATCTGCTGGTAGCCCACGAAGAACAACACGACCCAGGCCGTTGTGGCGAGACCTCTCGACGACAGCGCCACGACAACGGGAAGGATCGCCGCCAGATAAGTGCCGATCACAGGTATGAACTGGCTGAGCACTCCAACCCAGAGGCCGAGTGGTAAGGCGAAAGGCACTTCCAGCAGACCGAGGAACACGGTCGTCACCGTGGCGCTGATTACGGCCAGTATCAGCCTCGAGTAGATGTAGCCACCCATCTTCTCGACTGCGATGTGCCAGATGTGCAGGGCCCTTTTCTGCTGGGGCTCGGTTAAGAACGAGAGCACCGTTCGCTGGAGTTTCGGCAACTCGGCGAGCATGTAGAACGAGAACAACGCCACTGACGCCGCGAACACGAAGAAGCCGGCGAGTCCCGCGGTCAAGTCGAGGATGCCACCCACCAGAGAGCCGCCGAGTGACTGCAATGATCCAGTGGCGTCCTCCCCCACGGTCTCGAAGTCGAATCCCTCGAGATCGAGACCGAAAGTCGACTCCAGGAAACTGGCGAGACCGGCCACATAATCCGGGACCGCAGCGATCAGCTGCTCGATCTGATCCACGAACAAGGGCACCAGCGCCAGAACGAACGCCGATGCGAGCACGAAGCCTGCGAAGAAGACGACGCCAGTCGCGGCGCCCCGTTTCCATCCTCGTTTCGAGAGCCAGTGGACCGGGGGCTCGAGGGCGACCGCCACGAATAGCGACACGAAGATCATCAGCAGCAAGTTGGCCAGAGTGGAAACGAGCCAGAGAACACCGGCGAGACCCAGCAGCACTCCTCCGACCGCAAGAGCCCGCCGCCTGAAGAGGCGACTGTCGGCGAGTTCGGATTGGGTCGCCATGGCCCTCGGAGGGTAGGAAGTCACCGGACGGCTTCGGCGGATCTTCGATACTCTGCCGTGCCGATGGAGAGCTTCGAGACCGTCTGGCGCCCCGACCGCGAAACCGCGCAGAGGACCCATACCGCCCGGTTCATGACGAGACACGGGATCGAAACCTTCGATGTGTTGGTTCGTCGCTCGGTCGAAGACCCCGAGTGGTTCTGGCCCGCTGTCATCGACTATCTCGGGCTGCCGTTCGACCCGAAGTGGACGACCGTTCGCGACACCTCGCGTGGCCACCCGTGGTCGACGTGGTTCAACGGCGCCGGCTTCAACATGTCTTCGGCCCTCGTTGACCGGTGGGCCGAGCAGTACCCCGGCAGAGTGGCCATACGATCCCGAAAGGAGCCGGGCGAAACACGTGAGCTCACCTACGGCGCGCTCCGCGAGGAGGTGTCGAGGCTGGCGGGGGCCCTGAGAGCCTCTGGCGTCAGACGCGGTGACGCGGTCGCCATCTACCTGCCCATGTCCCAGGAAGCCGTCACATCGCTTCTGGCGGTGGCACGCCTGGGAGCGATCTTCATCCCCGTGTTCTCCGGCTACGCGGCAGAGGCGGTCGCTACTCGTCTGGAGAACCCGCGTCCGGCGGCCATGATCTGTGGCAACGGGTTCTTTCGCCGGGGCCGCCTCGTCGAAATGAAGGAGATCGCCGATCGAGCGGTCGAGATCGCCGGCGGGATCGACCGGGTGATCGTCGTCGACTACGCGCCGAGGCAATCGACGCCTATGACAGAAGGAAGAGACGTGTGGTGGCACGACGTCGTCCCGGGCGCCGACACAGCGCCTCCCGCCCGCACCTACTCGGAAGACCCGGTCATCATCGCTTACACGTCGGGCACGACCGGAAGGCCCAAAGGAGCTGTCCATGTCCAGGCCGGCCTCACCGTGAAGATCGCTGCGGAAGGGGCCTTCCAACTCGATGTGAACGAGGGTGACGTCCTCATGTGGGTCACCGACATGGGATGGATCATGGGGCCCTGGATGACCATCGCGGGTCTTGCCAACGGCGCGACCATCGCCACGTACGACGGAGCGCCCAATCATCCGGGGCCCGACAGGTTGTGGGAGGTTGTGGAGGACCTCGAGATCACGCATCTCGGCGTATCGCCCACCCTGATCCGCGCCTTGCAGCCGCACGGCGCCGAGTTGGCCCATCGCCATGACCTCTCCCGCCTCCGGGTCTTTGGCTCGACGGGAGAGCCCTGGAACCCGGAGCCCTGGTGGTGGCTGTTCCGTGACGTTGGTAGAGAGCTGGTCCCAATCGCCAACATCTCAGGCGGAACCGAGATCGGGGCCTGCATACTCTCGGTCAATCTTCTTCAGGGGATCAGGCCAACATCACTCGGCGGGCCCGCTCTCGGCGTCGACGCCGATGTCTACAGCGCCGACGGTGCCCCTCTTCGAGGCGAGGTGGGTGAGTTGGTCATACGTGGCTCATGGCCCGGGATGACCAGGGGGTTCTGGGGCGAGCCCGAGCGCTACATCGACACCTACTGGTCGAGGTTCCCCGACACCTGGGTGCATGGCGACTGGGCATCGATCGACGCCGACGGGTTCTGGTATCTGCACGGCCGTTCCGACGACACCCTCAACATCGCGGGTAAACGCATCGGGCCGGCCGAGGTCGAGTCCGTTGCGGTGGCACTCGATGAGGTGGTGATGGCGGCGGTGATAGGCATCCCCGATGACCTCAAGGGTGAGGTGATCGGGCTCTTCCTCGTGCCGGCTCCGGGCGTGGAGCCGGACGACGATCTGACTGCGGCCGTGGCTCGGGCCTGCGACGAAGGCCTGGGTAAGGCTTTCCGGCCATCCGTGATCCAGTGGGTGGACGACCTTCCACGGACCCGTTCCCAGAAGATCATGAGACGGGTGGTTAAGGCCGTTGCCCTGGGGAATGACCCCGGGGACCTGACCAGTCTCGAGAACCCGGAGAGTCTGGACGGGATTCTCCCGCTCTAGCCGTCGAGGGACCGCCGGGCTCTTCGGGACGGTCTCGTGGTCGTCATCTCGGCGGCATGCGCGCCGCCGCATCGAGGCGGATCACTTCGCCGTTGATCAGCTCGTTCTCCACCACGGCTTGAACCATGTGGGCAAAGTCTTCCGGGGTGCCGAGCCGGCGGGGAAAGACGTGCAACTGCGCAAGTGAGTCCTTGAGCTCCTGGGGAGCTCCCGAGAGCAGCGGCGTGTCCATGATCCCGGGAGCGATGGTGACGGTTCTGATGCCGAGGCCACCGAGGTCCCGGGCGATCGGCAGGGTCATGCCGACGAGCCCGCCCTTGGAGGCCGAGTATGCAGCCTGGCCGATCTGGCCCTCGAAAGCGGCGATCGAGGCGACGTTGACGATGACACCTCGCTCACCCGACGGCCCGGGCTCGTTCTCCGCCATCACGGCGGCCACGTTTCGAATGACGTCGAATGCACCGACGAGGTTCACCGCTATCACGAACTTGAAGAGGTCGAGGTCGAACAGCGTCCCATCTCTGGCGAGAACCCTTTGGGCCGGGGCGACGCCAGCAGCGTTGACGAGAACGTCGATGGAGGAAAAGGCGTCCTTGGCTCCCTCGACGGCCGCGGTTACTTGGTCGGTGTCGGTCACATCGCAAGCGATGAATCGAGCCCGCACGCCAAGGGCTTCGACGGCGCCTGCGCCGGCCTCTTCGTTTACGTCCAACAGGACTACAGAGCCGCCTTTGGACACCATCCGCGATGCGACGCCGTACCCGAGCCCGGACACGCCACCGGTGACGAGACTCACCGAGCCTTCAATCTGCAAGAAGGGACCTCCTCCTGGCGACGCTACCAGTGGAACCGATCTCCAAGTGCTTCGATGTACTGAATGATCGGCGTCTTCGACTCGGGCATCGGCGGCCTCTCCGTGTTGGGTGAGATACGGTCGGTCCTGCCCGATGCTGACATGCTCTATGTGGCCGACCGCGCCCGGGCTCCGTACGGGAACTCCACTCTCGCAGAGGTCGAGGCCATGTCTCATGAGATAGCGGCGTGGCTGGTCGATAGGGGATGCGAGACGGTCGTCATCGCCTGCAACACGGCCTCAGCCGCTGCTCTCCACTCTCTGAGAGACCGCTTCCCCTCCGTCGCAATCGTGGGAATGGAGCCCGCGGTCAAGCCGGCCGCCGAGAACACCATGAGCGGCGTCATCGGAGTGTTCGCCACCGCTGCCACGTTTCAGGGCGAGCTGTTCGACTCCGTCGTGGACCGCCATGGCGGTAACGCCGAGATCATCGCTCGCGCCTGCCCCCAATG
>JBFFIL010000066.1:0-7067 GCA_041556535.1 Acidimicrobiia bacterium
GTACCAGCTACCGCCCAACTTCCAGGTTGCGCGATTGACATCCGTCGCCGAGGTGTTTGAAGACCCGCCCCGCCGTTGCGCTGAACCTTGCGGTGATCGGTTGATCGTGGCGGTCAAGTGCGCTGCCCACGCTCCCCAGATGCGACTCCCAAAGGCGGGGTGATCCCTCGATGTCCGTGACAAGGAACGTCGCCTAGACCACCAGATGGACAGGAGCCGCGCAGGGATTGACGGCTGAGACTCGGAGTCGCCACTGCTGGCCTGTCCACGGCTCGGGCGCACGGATCCGCCGGCGCAAGGTCCTCAGTCATCCGCACACCGCTCCGGCTACGAAACCTGGGTGAAATGAGAATTCTCGTCACCGGAGCGTCCGGCTACATAGGAGGCCGACTCGTCTACGCCTTGCGGGCCGCGGGTCACGACGTGCGTTGTATGACGCGGAAGCGGGCCCGCCTCGATGGTCAGCCATGGCTCGACGAAGTTGAAGTGGTTGAGGCGGACGCAACCGACAGGGCGAGCCTGGATCGGGTTATGGAAGGTTGCGACGCCGCCTTCTATCTGATCCATTCCATGGATGGGGGCCGCGGCTTCGATCAACGCGACCGGGACGCTGCACGGAACTTCGCAGAAAGCGCAGCAGTGGCTGGTCTATCTCGGATCGTCTATCTCGGTGGACTCGGTCGTGCCGACGACTCGTTGTCCGAACACCTGAAGAGCCGGCAGGAGGTGGGGCAGATACTCGCGTCCGGGCCCACTCCTGTGACCGAGGTGCGCGCTGCGGTCATCATTGGCTCGGGTTCGGTCAGTTTCGAAATGCTGCGCCACCTGACCGAGGTGCTGCCAGCGATGATTACGCCGCGTTGGGTGCGTACTCGCTGTCAGCCGATCGCGATCGGCGACATCCTGGACATTCTTGTAGCCGCCGTTGAAGAGTCGGATACAGTCTCGAAGGTCTGGGAGGTAGGAGGTCCGGATCGCGTCAGCTACCAGGAAATGATGCAGGTCTATGCCCAAGAAGCCAAACTCGCTCGTCGGCTGATCGTTCCAGTCCCGCTACTCAGTCCTTGGCTTTCCAAGCACTGGATTGGCCTTGTGACGCCTCTCCCTACGGGTGTGGCCAAGCCCCTGATCGAGAGCCTGAGAAACGAGGTGATCGTCGAAGACAACTCCATTGCCGAGCAGTTAGTTGGGGATCTGACTTCGTATCGCGAAGCTGTCTCCCTGGCCCTGCGAACCGCAACCGGAGGTGCCATGCCGACGCGCTGGTCGGATGCGGCAAGCTCACCAGCTGAGAGCCTGCCGAGCGACCCACAGTGGGCAGGGGCCATGGCACGAATACACGAGCTGGAGTCTGTCTCCCGTGCCGCGCCGGACGATGTTTACTGGGCGGTTTCTCGAATCGGGGATGACAACGGTTACTACTCAGCGGACTGGCCGTGGAAGCTTCGAGGCGTCATCGACTCACTCATCGGAGGAGTCGGGTTGCGACGCGGGCGACGGGACCCCCAACTCCTCCGCCAAGGAGAGGCACTCGACTTCTGGCGGGTCTCGAATGTCGAGCCCGGTCGGTCTCTGCAACTCCACGCTGAGATGCGCCTTCCAGGAGAAGCCTGGCTCGAGTGGAAAATCGAGCCGTCGGGCGATGGCAGCAGGCTCAGACAGAAAGCATCCTTCTACCCACGGGGGTTGTTGGGGAGGCTCTACTGGCTGGCTCTCGTTCCCTTCCATCGCTGGATCTTCGGTCAAATGCTGCGGGGCATTCTCGTTGCGGCAGAACGGCGGAGCGAGCCGCTCGTGCGCGATTTGAGCTGATGGTCGGCCTGGTCTGGTTTCGACGCGATCTCCGACTCAGTGACAATCCGGCCTGGACCGAGGCCACCCGCCGCCATGACCGAGTCATCGCCCTGTTCATCCTGGACTCGGCGATCTTCCACCGTGGAGAATCCCGTCGTGGGCGTCAACTGGTAGCGCATCTTCGGGCGCTGGACGCCGAGCTGGCTGTCTTGGGAGGCCGCCTGAGAGTACGTTCCGGCGACCCGGTGGAGGCCCTCCGCGCGGAGGCAACCCAGGTCGGGGCCGTGTATTGGAACGACGACTACTCCCCTTACGCGTCCGCGCGAGATCAGGCCGTAGCCGAAGCCCTCGCTGGAAAGCGGTTGGTGCGATTCGACGGGACTGTGGTTCATCCTCCCGGCTCAATCCTTTCGGGAACTGGTGAGCCTTACCGGGTCTTCACTCCCTTCTATCGGCGTTGGCTGGAGCGGCCAATCTCCGCGACATCTGAACCCGGGGATGCCGAGGTCGCTTCCGACCCGGGTGAAGGCATCCCGGATACCTCTCCAGCCATGATGGAGGGTGGAGAGGCGGCTGCAGCCAGGCACCTCGCTGCATTCCTCGCCCGGATCGATAGTTACGACGACGACCGTGATCGGCCTGATCTCGATGCGACATCCCGGCTCTCCACCGACCTGAAGTTCGGCACCCTGTCTCCAGCAGCCCTGGTCACCGCGATCGGAAGCGCTACAGCCGGGAGACAAGCGTTCGTCCGCCAGTTGGCCTGGCGGGACTTCCACACCCACGTCCTCGCGGCTAATCCTCGGATGCTCCAGCAGGCGATAAGGCCCGAGTACGAGAGGATTCGTTGGCGTGACGATCCGGACGGTCTGGCCGCCTGGGAACGTGGTCACACCGGGTATCCGATCATTGATGCCGGTATGCGGCAACTGCGGTCCGAGGGTTGGATGCACGGCCGCTTGCGGATGATCACGGCCTCGTTTCTTGTCAAGGACCTGCTGGTCGATTGGCGGCTTGGGGAGCGTCACTTCCGGCGTTTTCTCCTCGATTTCGATCCGGCGCAAAACGTTGGGAACTGGCAGTGGGTCGCAGGAACGGGAACCGACGCCGCCCCATACTTCCGAATCTTCAACCCTGTGACACAGTCGAAAAAGGTGGATCCTCGAGGGGATTTCATCCGGAGATGGGTACCCGAGTTATCGCGGCTCGAAGATCCCGGAATCCACGCTCCCTGGCTGGCTCCACCGCAGACTCTCGAGGACGCCGGGGTCATCTTGGGAGAGACCTACCCGGGTCCTCTGGTGGATCACGCCGAAGCACGCAGGCAAACGTTGGCGGCCTATCGAGAGGCGATTGGATGACTCCGCGCTGTAACGCTTCCGCGTGACAGCGGGGCCGACACCCTTGCCGGCTGCGAGTCAGAATCCCTTCTGTTGGCCGGTCCACGGCTGAGGCGCACCCGCCTCGAACTCTTCGACTGAAGGCCCGTCGAGGGCAGCCAACCAGCGACGACCCAGGACATAGGTGAAGACGAGAAGCACGATCAGGGCCGGCCAACCCATCAGAACCCTGGCGACAGCCAGAGCAAGCGTTTCTCCGTTTGAGAACAAGAGCCACTGCACGACGGTCCTCGTGCCGAAGAATCCCGCCCATAACCAGCTTGCCCGGCTGTACGCCGGACGCACCCTCGCGTGCCAGTACCAGCCCAGCGGCCAGCCACGAGTCAACCAGCTGGTCCACGCCACGAACGGCCGTCGCAACAGGATGGAGGCGAGAATCAGCACGGTTGTCAAGGCACCGGTCAGGATCCCCGGAAGGAAGTAATCGACCGCGGAGCCTGCCCGCAATGCGAGGCCCACCGCCTCAAGCGTTCCTAGTAGCCCGGCGACAGCAAAACGAACCGCTTTGCCTCTCGCCAGTCTCCAGATACTGACAGCCGCCGCGGACCCCAACCCGGCCACCGCAGCCGCATTGACACCCCAGAGAGCGTTGACCGATACAAAGAGGAGCGGAGGCACTACTCCGTCGGCAACACCGACGCGGCCAGAAATCAAACCGCGTAGCTCCGCTCGTACTTCAGCTGCCGACATCGGGCACCGGAATCGGCCTATCACCCGTCAGAAGCTGCTTTGGGTTGGAGGATCGGTAGGCCGCGACCGCCAAGTAAAGGGCAGCAGTTAAGTTGCCGAGCACCACCAGGCCGATCCACCAAACGAGACGCGCCTGCATGGAACGCTCCCGGTAGCCGATCCACGCAGCGAAGATCGCTAGCCCCACATAAATGTCAATAAGGCTGACCTTTCCCCACGGAAGCGACCAGATTTCGGACCCCTCGGCAAAGAAATCGCCAGCAACGAAGGCACTCAGGATGGCGGCCGCCATGGCGACCAGACCGATGAGAGAAAGCGCTCTAATTGATGCCATGCCTGTTATTCGGAGCTACATAGGTCTTCGGATGCACCGACAAGGACGAATGGCCGAGTCTGGGTTCGACCTCTCCAGCGACTGCTGCAAGTCCGGGGGCGCTAGAAGGCGAGGGCGAGTCGGGTTGCCGTTGCGGCGTGTTGCGCGATGAGGGGACGAGCCTCTGGTCGTCGCCTCGGATAGCCCCGGGCTACCGCCGAGAGATCACCCGACGGACGAATCGAGATCGTTTCGATACCCAATGCACGGAGGTGTTCCACTTCTGACTTCAGGCGCCGCATGGCGTTTCTGGCGAATGGGCTCAGGGAGGGCCTGCTCATCGGGGCAGAGATAATTGCCCTGTCGACGCCGGCGTGTTCGAGGAGATCGGCATGAGTGGAGGATGGAATTTCGCCGTCTATGAACGCCTCCCCATCGACATACTTGGGACGGAACATCCCGGGCACTGCCGAAGAGGCTTGCACTGCGTCGCTCACTGAGACTCCAACCCGGTCCATGCCGAAGACGACGGTTGCACCGTCAGCCGTTCGAGTGGCCGGTATCCATAATCCGGCCGGCCATTCACCAACCCCGGCAATTCCCGGAAGTGATGACACCCATTCGGTCGGGAAAAGGCCGGGGGGCAGTAGACCCGCCAGAGCGAGGGTGAGACCGCGCCCTTTCGGAAGGGCATCACGAGTCAGGTGAGGGGCGAATGGGCGGAGTGACTTCTTCGAGGCTCGAAGCTCACGCCACATCGCCTCTCTGTCCTCTCGAGTTGGAGGTCTCGACACGAGCTCGACGAACTCGTCCGGTCCGATTCCAGCTCTCATCGCCGCCCCGAAACTGGACCCTGCTGAAGTCCCGACGATCGTCGAGAAGTCGTCCGAGACCAATCCAAGCTCTTCTTCCAGGGTCGCCAACACGGCGCCGTGAAACACCCACGCCGTTGCTCCCCCTGCACCGAGCACCAAACCTGTCTTCATCTCTTACCACCGACGTCCGCTGTGATCTGAAGGAAGCTCTGCACCGCTGCCTCCACAAACAGCCTCCCGCCGACCACAATTCCGCCCAAGGTGATCAATGCTCGCTCTCACCGGATGGCCCGACGCCGACGACGACCCAATCGTCGAGAGCCGCCCAGAGATCAAATAGACAGTTCAGCTGACCTTCTGGCTCGGTCGGTATCTGCGAACGCTGGATTCGCCGAAACTCGACGGTGATCGTTGACCCGATCAGATCTCCGCTCCAGATGTCCTTTGCTCTGGCAAACCCTTCGAGGCCCCTGTGCATGAGCAGCACCACATCGGCTTCTGACGCTTCGAGCAGAGCCAGCGTCCCTCCGGGTCGGGGCGGGAGCACCCGGCGCAATCCGGCTGCGACCTCGCCAACTCGACCTGGTTGGTTGGCGAGCTTGGTTGTGAAGCGAATCCTCTTCTCTTCGCTGTAGCGCGTGCCCTCGGGATAGATGAGGACCCCCTCGTCAGGCTGGAGATCAGCAGAAAGCATCCGTATGCCATTCCGCTCGGCCTCCGAATCCGAAGCTCCACGGTCCACGAAGTAGTTGGGAAGGCGATTCCCCCCGATGTCGAGGGCCGGGTCGACAAGCAGCTCCTTTTTCAGGACGTACTTGAGCTTGATGCCGTGGGGCCGCACCACGAATCTGGCCGGGAGCATCGTGTCGATCATCGAAGCATGCCTGGACAGGAGGAGAATCGGACCGGGCGGAACCTCGCCGTCGCCGGTCACCTCGAACTCCAAATTGAAGAAGAACTTCAAGGCTTGGTAGTTCCAGCCTGTCCACAAGCGTTGCAGGAAGAACGTCATCTCGAGCGACCGCTCCCGTCCGAACAGGCCGGCAAGGGTCATGGTGAGCAGCGCCCAAGCCTCGCCCAAGAGGTACACCCAAGCGAAGCCGGCCATCCTGGAGGCCATGAAGGGGCGCCGGGCGTTGATGAGCCGGCTGACATCTATCGCCAGAACCACCAACGCCAGTAAGGGCGCGAGCAGCGTCGCAATCGCCAGCGAAACGAAGACAAGTGGGATTGTTGTCAGTCTTCGGACGAGAGTGTTGGCAAGCAGGTAGCTCATATGGCGGGAAGACGTGAAATGAGGGTTGCTCTTCGCGCGAAGCCAGTCAAGACGTCGCTACCGCGGGCCGGTCACGGAAGTGGAAGCCTTCTGGGAGCGCAGCCCCGACTCGCTCCAAGACGAGGCTCCAACTCGGTGAGTAACCGAGAGCCCAGCGGAGGCTGCGGATAACTCCATGACCGACAACTCGCGCGCCTGGCTTCGGTGAGATCCCCAGGACCGCTGTCAACTCGGTCGGAATGGTCGAGATTGCAGCCTCGAGAAGCGCTTGATAGCCCAAGCGTATGGCTGGTCTGAGCGGAGGGTCCATGAGAAAGGCGATCGCATCTTGCATTTCAGGGGAAGGGGCAACGGCGGGGTGGTCTCGCACCCACTCGGACAGCTCTGCGCGGGTCTGAGGCATGGGATTCGAGTCGAGCAGTGCGCCGACTCGCGTTTGCTCCAAAACGAACCTGTCCGCCTCTGCGTCGGACAGAGCCGGGTCTCCAAAGACCGAGTGGGCGGCAACGAAGGAGTCGGTCAATGCATTGTGGACCCACGCTGTGTACGCAGGGTCGGACGCGTCATAGGGCACGCCTCGACTCGATACGCCCCGCACCCGTGAGTGTGCCTTACGCACCCGCTCTACTGCACGTGCGACCTCGGGCAACGAACCGTATGTCGTCACGGTGATGTAGGCCGACGTGCGCGACAGTCTCCCCAGCGGATCCTCGCGATACCGCGAATGGTCTCCTACCCCAGCGGCCACCTCTGGATGAGCTGCCTGTATCAACAATCCA
>JBFFIL010000067.1:0-7023 GCA_041556535.1 Acidimicrobiia bacterium
CAAGGGCCCGCCGCCTTTCTTGTCTCACCTGATGGTTCCCGGCTCTCGTTACCGTTGGGCCGCAAATGAGACTCGACCCCGGCCGATGGGACCCGCCCGTCGCGATAGCCCATCGTGGAAGTCGCCTCCTGTGGCCCGAGAACACGATGGAGGCATTCTCGGGCGCCGTCTCGCTCGGTTACCGCCACCTCGAGACCGACCTCCACACCACCGAGGACGGAGTCCTCGTCTGCATTCACGACGCTTCGGTGGACCGCACTACGAACGGCGCCGGCCGGGTGGACTCGATGACCCTGGCCGACCTGCAGCGACTCGACGCCGGTCACCGGCATGCCGGCGCGGACGGCTTTCACTTCAGGGGCCGGGGCATAACCGTGCCCACCTTCGAAGAGCTCGTCCTGGCATTCCCGGAAGCCACCTTCGTGATCGATCTCAAGGTCGACGG
This sequence comes from Acidimicrobiia bacterium, assembly GCA_041556535.1. Taxonomy (GTDB): domain Bacteria; phylum Actinomycetota; class Acidimicrobiia; order Spongiisociales; family ZC4RG35; genus JAWWBL01. The sequence continues at coordinate 446 of JBFFIL010000067.1, forward strand.
CCTGGTGGCGCCTTTGGCGCGACTGATAGATCGGATGGGCATACACGAGCGTCTGATAGTCGGGGCCTTCGACGACTCCAGGCTCGATCAGTTCCGCCGTGCGACCAACGGTGCCGTTGCGACGTCCACCGGCCCCACGTCGTCCCGGCTCTGGCTGCTGGCATCGAGGTTCGGGCGTGGTGGGGGCGGCACGGCGCAGGCGTTGCAGCTACCGGCTCGAACCAGAGGTGTGACGGTTGTCGACGAGAAGCTCGTGAAGGCCGCTCACAGGTTCGGGATGCAAGTGCATGTTTGGACCGTCAACGATCGCCGGGAGATGGAACGCCTTCTCGATACGGGCGTGGACGGAATAGTCACCGACCGTCCGGATGTGCTCAAGGAGTTGCTGGTCGAACGAGGGGAGTGGGACCGTTGAGGTACCTCGCCATCGCTCTTCTCGCCGGTATCCAGCTCGGCGGAGCCTTCGGCGAGGCCTCCGCGACCGTCGCAGAGATCGATGAGAGCTCGATGGTGATCGAGTTGTCTGTCGAAGTGACGGTCAGCGCTCAAGCGGTCGTCGCACACCTCTCTCTCGGCTACGACGTCCCGCGCGCTCTGCCCCTTCTCGACAGGGGCGGAGGGGTGTTCGGGATTCGAACGGAGCTCGAGCCGAGGAACTACATAGTCGTATTCGAGGCCCTTGGCGCGGAGATGCCCTTGTCAGACCCGAGGACTCTCGTCGAGCTCGGGGCCGATCTCTCCACGCCCGCCGATCCATCGACGACCGCCCCGGACTCCCTGGTGGGCCGTGAGACCCGCCGTCTCGGATGGCTGGTGATAGCTCTGACTGCGGCTTCGCTGTCGGCGCTCGCATTCTGGGCTCTCGGTGGCTCCGATGAGGCGGGCGATGACCCGGACAGCGCCTTCGAGGAGGAGTGATCGTCCGGCCAGCGGTCGCGGGCGACTCGGCCCTCCTCGCGGACATACACGTGGCCTCTTGGCAGGCCGCTTACCGAGGCGTCTTCCCGGACGATTACCTGGACGGTCTGGATCGTGGAGCCAGAGCTCGCTGGTTCCGCAAGGCGATGGGTGAGAATCGCTCGATATTCGTGGCGCCAGACGACCGACCGGCCGGCTTCTGCTGGGTGGGAGCGTCACCCGAGGAAGGCTGGGGAGAGGTCTTCTCGATCTACGTGCAGCCGGATCAATGGGGAATGGGCCGCGGGAGGGATCTCCTCCGGGCCGGCGAAGAGGAGTTGGCCTCCCAGGGATTCAAAAAGGCCTACCTGTGGGTCCTGGACTCGAACCGGAGGGCGCGATCGTTCTACGAGCGACAAGGGTGGGCTCTGGCCAAGCGGATCAGATTGGAGGAGATCGCAGGGACTCAGGTCACCGAGGTCAGGTACGAGGTCGATCTGACAAGGTTGCCCTGACCGACTCCAGATCGTCGGGAACTGTCACCTTCACATTCGCGGGGTCCCCGGGAACCGACTGGATCTGGAGGTCGGTGTAACGGCGGACGACCTCGACGGTGTCGTGACCGGTGAATCCTTCTCGGGCCGCCTGGGAGAATGCCGAGTACAACTCGCCTCCTCTGAACACCTGTGGGGTCTGCACCGCCACGGCACCGGGCAGGGGCCGGACGCTCTCCTTGTCGACGAAAAGGGTCTTCGGTGCCAGAACCGGGACGGCTCCGCCTACGGCCCAGGCCCTCTGAAACAGTGTCTCGATCAGAAGCTTGGAGACGGCCGGCCGGGCCCCGTCATGGATGCCGATGAGGTCTGTGCCGGGCCCGACTGCGGCGATGCCCGCCATCTCGCTGGACGTGCGGGTCGGCCCCCCCGGCACCAGCTCCACCCCGAGGCCAAGCTGTTCCAGGTCTCTCATCATCTCTGGCCGGCATGCCACGACACAACGCCTGACAGAGGCCTCGACGGCCCGGACCGTGTGCTCGATGAGGGGACGGCCGGCGATGTCGGCCATCAGCTTGTCATCTCCGAATCTCGACCCGATGCCAGCGGCAACGACGACCATGGCCCGGGTTGGCATCTGCCGAGGGTACCTTTCGGGAGGTGCTCTCTTCGGCCTCCCTCAGCCAGCTCATCGACCCCGCGACCCGCATCGCCGTTTTCGACGCCGAAGGAGGAGCCGTAGGGCGGCGGGTAGCGGCAACCGGGCCTGCCATTCTGCTGGTGACTGATGTGGCCGACGCGCTGCGTGTGGTGGGAGAAGACGGGTTGATCGAAGGGGAATTCGACCGTGACGAAGTTTGGCAGGTGGAGGCGTTTGCCCTGGCCGAGGAGGTCGTCGGGCGCCTCGACGGTGAGTTCGAGTCGGGAGCCGACCTCTACTCGGCAGTTGTCGCCCTCGGCTATGTCTGGGAGGTCAGCCCGATGCCTTCCGGCCTTTGAGGGCCCAGTAGGCGAGCACCGCTGCCACACCGGTAACGACGGCTCCGGGGACCGCCTTCGCCGTCAGCTTGTCGCGGAGGGTCACCGTGGACTCGAAATGACGCAGTTCCCACCCTCGCTCCTCGGCCACAGCCTTCAGCTCGACATCGGGGTTCACGGCCACCGGGTGGCCAACCAGCTCCAACATGGGCAGGTCGGTGATCGAGTCCGAGTAGGCGTAGCTCTCCGTGAGGTCGATGCCCTCGCCTTGTGCCATCTCCCGCATCGCCTCCGCCTTCTCCGGCCCATAGGCGTAGCGTTCGATGTTCCCGGTGTAGTAACCGGCCTCGTCGACCTCCGACCTGGTCGCGATCACGTCCGTGATGCCCAGGTGGCGGCATAGGGGGATGACGATCTCCTCGGGGCTCGCCGAGATCACGATGATCCGGTGGCCCCTCGCCCTGTGGTTGTCGATGATCGCCAGCGCCTCAGCGAAGACGATCGGTGTGACCACCTCGTTGACCGTCTCCTCGACGAGGGCCACGACCTCTTCACGCGACCACCCCTGGGTGAGGCTGGCGAGCTCGTCCTTGACACGCTCGAGCTGGCCGTGGTCCGCCCCACACGACCGGTAGTAGGCCTGGGCGATGCCCGCTTTGGCAAGGGTCGTCCCGCTCAGCAGGCCGGCCTTGAACATGGGCCTGGTGAAAGCGAGCGTCGACGACTTGGCGATGATCGTCTTGTCGAGGTCGAAGAAGGCGGCGGCGTCCACGAGGTCAAGATAACCCCGGGCTGACACAAGGGTCTTGTACCCGTCTGGCGGCACCCATATGTTCGATCCATGGACGGGGTGGGGAGATCCCGAGTGCTCGCAATCGCTGCGCCGGATCCGGTCATGTCGGTGATCGCCCCGGTGGGGCTTGCCGCATCGGTCGGGACGGCGCTGATCATCGATCACATCGGCGCCAGCGAGCCCCGACCCACTCGAACACTGGCCGACACGGCCGCCGAGGGCCCTCGACTCGACGAGATCAGCCCAGGGCGCCCCGGGGTTGCGAGGATCATCGCGGGGCCGCTCGATGCTGCCGAGACTCTGGCCGCGGCGGAGAGCCTTGCCACGCGATGGCCCGCGGTCGTGGTGAGGGCCGCCGACTCCGACTGGCCCGGCCCGGTGGTGCCTGTCCACGTCTTGTACGGCCCGGCTCCGCAGACTTGGAAGGAGGGTGCGGCGGTTTGGCAGTCGCTGGCCACCGGCCACAAACCACCCGGTCCTGGCCCAGTGCTGCCTCCACTCAAGCCGGCAGCCGTCCGCCAGATCCTCAGAGGGTGGATGCCAAGACCTGGCAGGTGGATCCGCGCGTGGCGACCGGTGTGGGAGATGCCGTGGGCGTAGTCGACAGGGTGACCAGGGCGATCGCCGATGGCGTGACCGATCTCTCGAAGAGGTCGGTCGAGGAGGCCGCGACTGCTCTCCTTCGTCAGGAGGCGCCCTGGCTCATGCCCGTTGGGGCCGTTGTCGACAGCGTTCTCGGCTGGGGCCCGCTCCAGTCACTCTTCGATGACCCGACGGTCAGCGACATCCTCGTGAATGGCCCGTCTGATGTGTGGGTAGATCGCGGGGGGAGGCTCGAGAGCGTCCCGGCGCGTTTCGGGAGCGCTGAATCCGTCGTCGATCTCGTCGAGCGGCAGATAGCACCGCTCGGCCTGCGCATCGACCGGTCCTCTCCGATGGTCGAGGCGCGATTGCCCGACGGAAGCAGGCTCCATGCAGCGATTCCGCCCGCATCCGTTGACGTGCCGGTGATGGCCATACGGCGCTTCACACAGCGGGTCGTCTCTCTCGAGGATCTCGTCACAACCGGCGCCGCCACCACGGGCCAGGTGCAGATGCTGGAAGCGGCCGTCGCTGCTCGCAGGACGATCGTCGTGTCGGGCGGGACCGGGACGGGGAAGACGACACTCCTCAACCTCCTCGGGACGGTCATACCGAGTGACGAGAGGGTGGTCACTGTCGAGGATGCCGCAGAGCTGGCGCTTCCCGGCCATGTCGTCCGTCTGGAGGCGAGAAGCCCCAACGCCGAGGGGGCGGGCGAGATAACCATCCGCACGCTTCTCAGGTCGGCGTTGAGGCTCCGTCCTGACCGGATACTCGTCGGTGAGGTGAGGGGGCCGGAGGCGCTCGATTTGGTCACGGCGTTGAACACGGGTCATCGGGGCTCGATGACGACTGTTCACGCCAACACGCCGAGACAGGCCCTCTGGCGACTCGAAACCCTGGCCCTGATGGCCGGTGACACTTCCGAGGAAGCAGTGCGGCGTCAGCTGGAAGCCGCCATAGACCTGGTCGTCCAACTGGAACGGGCTCCACAGGGGCGGAGGATCGTGTCGATCGTCGAAGTGGAGCAGGGGATCGAGGATTGATCGAAGTGCTCATGATCGCCGCCGGGGTGCTGGCCGGGCTCGACCCGATCCGGGCCCTGCTCCTGGCCGGTGCCGTCTTTGCGCCGGTGCCATGGCTGGCCCTCGCCGGTCTCGTGACCTGGCGCAGTCGGCCCGGTGTCTCGGCACCCGCCGTCTCGTTCTGCGACTCGGTCGCCGCCGAGTTGAGGGCAGGGTCGTCTCTCAGGACGGCGATAGCCGCCTCGGCCGGCCCAGCGGGTGCCGGAGGCTTGGCCGAGGCCGCTGCCGGGGTGGCCCCGTACGAAGAGCTAGCTGCCGAGGCTCGCTCGGCCTTTCCCCAGATCGGCCCCGAGCTGGAACTGACGATCCCGGCGCTCGCACGCACCGGGTCAGGCGGAGCCGACCTGTTCGACGAGATCGGAAGTCTCGCTCTGGCCGAATACGAGATCGGGCGCGAGGTGCGGATCGCGTCGGCTCCGGCGCGGGCCACCGCCGCAGTGTTCGTGCTCGCTCCGACCGCGTACCTGGTGGCTCAAGCTCGTTCGGGAGGGCTCGCCGGCCTCTTCACCCATCCCGAGCAGGGTCTCGTTGCCGGTGTTGGGCTCGGGCTGTTCACCGCCGGGCTACTCGCTGCGGGGATGATCATGAAGAGGTCTCGGTGACGGGGCTCTTGGTCTTCTCGGTGGGACTGGCCCTTCTCGGTCCGTTAGCGGCGATCGTCAGCGGACTCGTCTATGCCGTCTCCCATCGATGGCGTGCTCGCGTTTCTCCTCCCCCGATCCGGCTGATACTGATACTCCTGCTGCTGGAGCTCCGGTCCGGCCGGTCGGTCCTGGCGGCGCTCACCGCCGCCTCGGACGCCATTCCCGAGTACGGCCAGCTGAAGCGCGTCGCCCGTCTGGCTCTGATCTCGGGCCTCCCCGCCGCCCTCGACAGGGCTCCGCCCTCGCTCCGTCCCCTGCTCACGCAGTTGGCGAGGGCGCGACGGTCGGGGGCGTCTCTCCAGACGACCGTCAGACGTCTTTTGGAGGAGGATCTTGCCGAGGACCGCGCAACGAGACTGGCGCGAGCCAGGGCACTGCCGGTGCGGTTGATGCTTCCCGTGACGCTCTTGATGCTCCCGGGCCTCGTGCTCTTGCTCTACGCCCCGTCGCTGCTCCGCGTCTTCAACGGGCTCACAGGAGCGATGTTTTGACTCCGCACTTCTCCCCGCACCGGTCGGCCAACCGGATTGGAAGGAGTGTGGATGACACGCGTGTGGAATCGGCTGCTCGTCGCTGTCGGCGGTGAGAGGGGCCAGGCAACCGTCGAGTACTTCCTGGTGATACTCGCTGCGACGGCGCTGGCGATCATCGCCATCAAGTGGCTTCAGTCTGGGAGCGGCGGGGGAGTTCTCAGCGGGCTCTTCGGCAAGGTCATCAAGTGGGTGACCGGGAAGTTCTGAGCAACAGGGGCAGCGCAACCGTCGAGTTCTTTCTGGTGCTTCCTCTCGTGATACTCGTCCTGGTGGCGGGGATTCAGGTGATCGATATCGCCAGAGCGCGCATCGAGTTGCTGGGTGCGGTCCGAGAAGGTGCGCGCGTCGCAGCGACCACTCCGGATCCTGCCAAGGCGGTGGATGCCGTCCTGGCAGCCTTGCCGCCTCCAGTTCGGGACAGAGCCCGAGTCTCGGTGTCGAGACCTGCGTTGGTCGGGTGGCCGGCTCGTGTGACGGCTCGAGTGAGGCACAGGCTGGGGGCTCCGTTCCCCGAGAGCTTGGGGGTCGACCTGTCAGCGTCGGCAACCATGCTCGTGGAGCGGTGATGGGGG
>JBFFIL010000068.1:0-7018 GCA_041556535.1 Acidimicrobiia bacterium
GGCTCGAATCCTGTGTCCAGTGCGTCCAAGGCAACAACCCTACGACCGCTAGGTTCGCGCGGCAATGACGCATCGTCTCGACGAATGGATGGACCGCTACGTGGTTGCCTGGAGCACCAACGAGCGATCTCACATCGAGTCATTGTTCACCTCGGATGCGGTCTATGACCCTCAGACTGCCGACGGCGAGTGGGTGGGGATCGATGAGATCGTGAGACGATGGCTGGAAATCGACGACAGCGAGGACAACTGGGACTTCGAGTGGGCTCCGCTCGTCGAGGCCGGCGATGTGGCCATCATCACCGGCCGGACCCGCTACTACGAGCCCCCGGCCAGCTACAGAAACCTGTGGGTGATTCGCTTCCGTGACGACCTCTGTTACGACTTCACCGAGTGGTACATCGAGGAGGATGACGGATGATCGGCCAGGCCCACACCGCCTTCGTTCTCGGAGGAGGAGGCCGCTGGGGCGCCGTAGAGGTTGGGATGATCAGGGCCTTGGAAGAGGCCGGCATCGTCCCCGATGTCATCCTGGGCACGTCCATCGGGGCTTTCAACGGCTCGATCATCGCCGACCTGCCTGGGGCGGCGGGTGTTGAGCGCCTAATGGGTCTTTGGGAGGAGATCTCGACCACCGGTGTTCTCCGGGGCGGCGCCTTCGAGCGAATGAGAAACGTTGCGGCATTTCGGCCTGCGATCCACACGACCTCCGAACTGAGGAGCGTCCTGGAACACGTCTTCCCCGAAGGAAAGCTCATCGAGGACCTGGAGACGCCCTTCGAGTGTGTCGCCGCTTCAATCGAGCGAACAGCCGAGCACTGGTTCACGGCAGGTCCCCTGATCGAGGCCCTTCTTGCAAGCTCGGCCGTACCTGCCCTGTTCCCACCTGTGAGGATCGGTGACGAGCACTTCTACGACGGGGGCCTGGTCAACTCGGTCCCGGTGGGCCGGGCCGTCTCGCTCGGCGCCTCCGTGATCTATGTGCTCCAGGTGGGTCGCCTGGAATCGCCCCTTCGTGCGCCGGTGCGTCTCCACGAGACCGCACTGATCGCGTTCGAGATCGCCAGGAGAAGCCGGTTCACCTCTGCGCTGGGCAATCTCCCCGACGGGATCGAGGTCCACCTGTTGCCGTCGGGGAACCCGCTCGCATTCGACGATCGGCGCCAATTGAGATGGCGCGACACGACGTCCACCGCCGAACTCGCCGACGGCGCATACGAGGCCACTCGGGCTTATCTGGCCGATCTTCGGTGAGGGTCCCCAGCCGTTGGATACGCAGGGTTCTGATCGATCCGGCGATAGTCGCCGCCGTGGTACTCGCCATTGTCTCCCTCCCGGTGGTGGCCATAGCCGCGACATTCGTCTCCCGGTATTTCCCGGGCCGCTGGCGAATCCTCCGAATCGTCTGGTTTCTGTTCCTGTATCTGCTCGTGGAGGCTGCGTCCCTGATCGGGATGTTCGTGCTCTGGGTCGCTTCGGGCTTCGGCTGGAAGCTCGAGACGCCAGGGTTCATCACAGCCCACTACCGCCTCTTCGCCTGGATGCTCCGTCTCGTCGTGGCTTCGGCGAAGTTCACCTTCCGCATCACGATCCTCGACGAGAGCCCTCCGGCTCGAGCCCCGGAAGCGGTGGCGAACAGGCCCATACTCGTGTTCTGTCGTCACGCCGGGCCCGGGGACTCCATGATGCTCATGGATGCGCTGATCAACCGGTTTCGGCGTCGGCCCCGCATCGTGCTCAAAGAGTTTCTCCAGTGGGACCCGGCGGTCGACGTGATGCTCCACCGGCTTCCCTCATCGTTTGTCCCTGTCGGCCGTAAGGATGCCGGGGCCGTTCTCGGCGCTATCAACGACATCGCCGGGACCATGGATTCGAGCGACGCCTTCGTGATCTTTCCGGAGGGTGCGAACTACACCGAGAAGCGGTACCTTCGCGCGCTCGAGAAGCTTCGGGAGACGGGCCGGCCAGACCTCGCAGAGCGGGCGGCCGAGCTGAAGAACACGCTACCCCCGAGGTCCAGGGGAGTCATGGCGGCACTCGCGGCTGCGCCGGAACCCTCCGACGTCTTCTTCGTGGGACACGCAGGGTTGGAGACCTTTGCCACGTGGGGTGACATTTGGCGTGGAATGCCGATGGACACGACGGTCGCCGTCAACACATGGCATTGGCCCGCCGAGGACATCCCAGCTGCGCATGGCCAGGAGAAGTGGCTTTTCGACACCTGGAGTGCCATCGACTCTTGGATCGGGGGGAGGCTTTCTGAAACCGGTGAGGTCGCCTTCGATGATCCAGACGCCTATTGACCAGGCGGAGCAGGCTCGGCCGTGCCCGAGCGAGGCTACGCCTTTATCCTGACGAGCCCACCCTTGAAGGCCGGGGTTTGAGATAGGGGGTCGACGGAGCGAGGGAGCAGGACGTTGGCCTCGGGGAAGTACATCACGGCGTTGCCCGGCGTCACATCGATGGGCCTCACGCGTATCGAGCCAACCGAACCGGACTGGCCCTCGACCTCGACGAGCTGGTCGGGGACCAGCCCGAGACGCTCGATGTCCGCAGGGTTGAGCATCACTACGTCGCGTCGCACCTGGCCGCGATACAGGTCCTCTTCCTCGTAGACGACCGTGTTGAATTGGCCCTCCGATCTGACCGTCATCAACCGGAGCCACCCATTGCCGCCCTGGAGGCCAGGCATGGCCACGGAGTGAAACTTTGCACGCCCCGACCTGGTGGGGAAGTTGGGCTCGTGAAAGGTGCGGCCCGCGATGTGGAACTCCTCTTTCGACTCATCGACCTCGGCTATTGCCCCGTAGCCGGGGATCACCTTCGAGATTGCGTCGCGGATGCTTCCGTGGCCGCGCATCGCAGCCCAGTCGAGCACGCCTTCTGAATCGATCTGTCGTCCGATGCTGGCGATGACGGACACTTCGGACCTCGGACCGTCATGTCGAGGGGGGCCGCCGTCCGAGAGGCGCACGTAGTTGAACATCGACTCCTGCGTGGTCGGCTCGGGCTCCTCGTCTCTTGCGAGGACGGGAAGCACGATCGTCTCCTTGCCTCTTCCCATGACATGTCCCGTGTTGAGCGTGGTCGACAGGTACACCATCAGGTCGACCGAGCGCAATGCCTTGGCAGCAAACGACGAGTCCGGGTTTGACCCGAAGAGATTGCCGCCGAGGCAGAGCCCGATCCTCATGCGTCCCTCCTCGGCCGCCACGATGCAGCCCATCGTGTCGAGGCCCGGCTTCTCCGGGACAGTGACGCCCATCTCCGACTCGAGCGACCGCATCACGGCTTTCTTCAGGCCGGGAGTCACGCCGACCGATCCGATGCCCTGGACGTTGCTGTGGCCGCGGATCGGCAGTAGCCCCGCCCCCGGTCGCCCGACCATTCCTCGCATGAGGGCGACGTTTGCGATCATCCGAACGTTCTCTACCCCGTGGCGGTGGTGGGTGATGCCCATGGCCCAGGCGAACACGGCGCTGCCGGCCGCGGCATAGAGGTCGCCGGTCGCCTCGATGGTGGCCCTGCTCACCCCGCACCGCTCCACGATGTCCGACCATTCGGCCTCGCGGACGCCGGCCAAGAAGTCGTCCCAGCCTTCGGTGGCGGAGGCGATGAAATCGTCGTCGGTTTGACCGAGGTCGACGATCCGTTTGGCGATTCCCGTCAGGACCGCGATGTCACTGCCGACATGGGGCTGGATGTAGACGTCGGCGATCCTGGTCCCGAACAGAAGACTCCGGGGCCGGGAAGGGACCTTGAACCTGACCAACCCGGCCTCGCGTAGCGGGTTGATGACGATGACCTTTCCCCCACGTCGCTTGAACCGATCGAGCGTGGTCATCAGGCGCGGGTGGTTGGACGCCGGGTTCGCCCCGATCAGGAAGAACACGTCACCGCGGCCCAGGCGCTCCAAGTCGTCGAGAACGATGGTGGCGGTTCCGGAGCCGGTGACGCTGGCCAATCCGACCCCAGACGCCTGATGGCAGTAGTAGGAGCAGTTGTTGACATTGTTGGTGCCGTAGATGCGGCCCAGCAACTGGATCAGGAATCCGGCCTCGTTGGAGGAGCGCCCCGATACGTAGAAGAAGGCCTCGTCGGGGTGGGTCCCAGTTAGTTTGGCGTTGATGCGGGAGATCGACTCGTCCCACGTGATCTCTCGATAGGTGGTGTCGAGAGGACCTGCATAGAGGGGCCGGGTGAGACGTCCGGAGGCCTCCAATTCCCTCGGAGTGGATCGGGATAGGCGATCGAAGTCGGAGTGGTCGAAGAAATCCTCCGCGATCGCGCCTTGCATGTCGGCGGCCATCGCCTGAACCGACTTCTTGCAGACCTCAGGGAAGTGCCCGGTCTCGTTGACCATTCCCCCCAACTGACCTCCCATGCCGAGGGCGCAGGTCTTGCATGCATTCCTGCTTCGCATGGCCCGGTACATGGCCCTGATCCCGCCCACATCCCGCGCTTTGCGCAGCAGATAGAAGATCGCCGGGAATCCGCCCCCTGCCTTCACGCTCACTCCAGGCAGGATAAGACCGCAGGCCGGCCACCGGGAGGCCGGGCCCCGAGATCACTCCTCAGGCCGAGGCGCCCGAGTAGTTCTTCACGCCCCACCGCCAGACCAGCCTGCTGCCGACCAGGGCCAGCGTCGCCACTCCCACCCCAGCCAACATCCACTCCCAGTTGACCCGATCGGAGATGATCTCAGCCGGGATCGTGATGGCAAATGCGAGAGGGATGATCACGGTGAGCGACGAGCGGAGCCAGAACGGGTAGATCCCGACCGGCCAGCGGCCGGCTTCGTAGATGCCGTTGAGAAGCTGCATGAGATTGTCGATCCTGATCGTCTTGAAGGCCATGCTCGCCACGGCAAGCCAGATCGCGTAGATGGTGATGGCCCCGGACATGACAGCAACGGTGAAAGTCAGGGCATGACCAATGCCGATGTCCGCTGTCATCTGATTGGCCGCATACCAGACGACGCCGACCCCCAGGAAGATGTCTATCGCATTCCAGATCGAGACCTGACGCACACTGACCAGGAGTTGAGAGTCGGCGGGCCGGGTGAGTGTGTAGTCGAGCGTCCCTTCCTGAACATCAGACAGCAGATTCCACATGTTCGGATTCACGAAGGTCCTGAGGAAGCCTCCAACGATCAGATGGACCCCCATTACGGCGAGCAGTTCGGGTTGCGCCCATCCCCCGAGGGAATCGGTCTGGCCGTATACGACGGCGATCGCGACGATCGCAACTCCGAGCCCGACAGTCGAGTTGATCAGCTGTATCCAGAAGTTGGCTCGATACTGGAGCTCGTTGAGGGCCCCGATCTTCAGGTGGAGGCCGGCGAGCCGGGCGGGGCCTGCCGGAGTGCTCAATTGCCCACCGCCGCATAGCGCCTGATCGCCCTCTTCCAGACGAGGACGAACACGAGACCCATGCCGAGCGTCCAGGCGATCTGCATCCCCACGCCGGCGGTGATCTCGGCCAGGCTGAGTCTCCCGATGAAAACCTCTATCGGGAACTGGAACGTCCACTTGAAGGGGAGCCAACCGGCGACGTCTTCGACCCATCCGGGCATCAGGGCAAGCGGGACGAGCCGACCGGAGAGGAGTATCTCGCCGGCGATGATGATCCCGAACATCGCCGCTCCGCGGGTCGTCCAGAAGTTGACCATTCCCATCAGGTACAACATGGTGAAGCGAACGGCGAACCCACCCCAGATGGCGACGATGAAGGCCAGGACGTTGACCAGGGCCCATTCGATCACCGGGTCGAAGGCGAGTGTCAGGACGGCAGCCACCGGGACCCAGAGGCCGACCCAGACGAATTTCGACCCGACGAAGAAGCTCATGTCACGGTGGAAGGGGTGAAGAGGCTGGCTGAGGAAGTCGTTCATGCGCCCGCGACGGATCCGCCACTCCCAGGCGTCGGGAGCGAAGCCGAGGTTGAACACCCTCACGAGGGTCCAGACGATGTAATTCGCGGCCAGGGCGCCGGTGGTGTAGCCGCCGATCTCCCCACCTTGGGCCTCTGAGACGCTCGTCCACACGGCGAGATAGACGATCGGCTCGATGAGGAAGCCCATCAGCATGGCGAATGCCGCGGCCCGGTATTGGACCTCCCGCTGGAAACCCATCTTTGCCCCGGCCAGGTAGTACCTGCGCAGGCTGAACTCAGTGCGAGGCCGCGTCACGCTTTTCCTCGGTGCCCTTTGCCCGCTGCTCACTGAACACGCGGTCGATCACGTCCTCCAGTGGCGGCTCTTCGATGGCGAGGTCGGTGATTGTCGTCGTCCTGAGCAGCTCGGCGGCAACAGAAGAGACCGAGTCGCGCGCTACCTCCAGAGTGACCCGCCCCGCGTTCCTCTCGACCACCCTTCCGAAAGGGGTGAGGTCTTGGGGGAGATCGTCTGCCTCGATCCTCACTGTCTTGTGGGTCGAGAAACGCCCGGCGAGCCCGGCGAGCCGCCCGTCGTAGAGGATCGCGCCATGGTCGATCACTATCACTCGATCCGCCATCGCCTGCACGTCCGACATGTAGTGGCTGGTCAACAACACCGTCGCCCCGGTCTCTGCGTTGTAGTCGAGGACGAACTGGCGGAGCCGCCGCTGCATCGAGACGTCGAGGCCTATGGTCGGCTCGTCGAGGAAGAGGACCTCGGGGCCGTGGAGGAGGGACGCAACGATCTCCATCTTCATGCGCTCGCCGAGTGAGAGGTTGCGAACGGGCTTCACGACGAGATCGGCGACGTCGAGCACCTCGACATACTCCTTCCGGCGATCTTCGAAGTCCTTGGCCGGTATCCCGTAAATCGCTTTGTTCAACTCGAACGAGTCCGCCGCTGGCAAATCCCATTGCAGGTTGTTCCTCTGGCCCATGACGAGGGCAATCCGTCGGAGGAGTTCTTTCTCGCGCTTCCAGGGCTGATGGCCGAGGACGCGAGCGTCACCCGATGTGGGATAGAGGAGCCCTGTGAGCATCTTGATGGTGGTTGTCTTCCCCGCACCGTTGGGTCCCAGGA
>JBFFIL010000069.1:0-6958 GCA_041556535.1 Acidimicrobiia bacterium
GATCGAACAGGTCACCGAAGAAGTGGAGGCGGGCCGGCTCCGATTGGCTCAGCTCGCCTCCGCAGAGGCAGACCGCATTATTGCCGAGGCCTACTTCGAGCTGGAGGGACTCGCGCAGATGCTGGACTTTGGCAGTGTCCAAACCGGCGAGACACTCGAGATCGGGCCGAACGGCCGGCTGCGCGTCAGCAGCTTCCACTCGGCGATCGTCGTTGTCGGGCCCGCCGGCGAGATCAAGGCGGAACAACCTGTTGGGCGCTTCGGAAAGAGACGCCTTGCCCAACTCGCCACTCAGGTGGCGAGCGGAGACCGAACAGTGACCGAGCCTTGGGTAGATGCGGTCAGCGGTCACGTCGTGGTGGGCCTGGGCGTCCCGCTCTTCCACGCCGACGGCGCCGCTGCCGGCTTTGTGGTAGGCGTGGTCGACCTCGCTGAGCCCTTGATCGCCGACCTGGTCATGCCAGCAGCCCGTCTGGGGCCGACCGGCCACGCCGACCTCGTTGACGAGCGCGGCATTGTTCTCGCGTCTACGGAGCCGGGCCACGTCATGACCGAGGGAGATCACCCAGACTTCTACGCGGAGGCCGGGGCGGGTCGCGTTCCCATCGTTGCCAATGTCGCCCACGACTTGGATCCGCACACGCTCGACCGGTCCCCGCGCCACGTCATGGCATACGCGCCACTGCGAAACGCTCCATGGGGCGTGACGATGGGCTCCTCCGAGGAGGAGTCATTGGCTGTGGTTCGACGACTGCAACTGCGGCTCCTCGTTGCGGGGATCACGTCGGCAGCTGTCCTCGCACTCGGCATCTGGTTCGCGGCCAGGGACTTACGCGCGACTTCAGACTCCCCCGCCGAATCGCCCAGCAGCCCTGTGCCCTGAGGCAGACGGCGGCTCACGCCTTGGCTCGCACTTGGAAGCTGCGCTCACGCACAAAGGGCGCTTAGCGGGACACCCGGCTCACTCTACGAGTGCGACCCCGCGTCCCCTTAAGGCGACACCTCTCGATGCGCGAGCCGTTTGAGGTGCTGAAGCCGCGGCGTCTTCGGCCTCGTCGAAAGACTCGAAGAAGCCGAACACGGCCGAGCCCGAGCCGGTGAGGCAAACCGGGCCGCCCCACGCAGTCCTGAGATCGGCCATCAGGTCACCCAGGCCCGGCTCGAGACTGAGGGCGGCAGGGAGCAGATCGTTGCGAATCGGGATGCCGTCACGAAGCTGCGGAGGCAAGAGGTCGACGCGCACAGCCTCGCCCTCCGGGCCTTCCATCTCATCCCATCTGCTGTACACCTCGCGTGAAGACGACTCGAACTCCGGCACTACTACCCCGAGGGCAAAGCCGCCCAGGGGCTCTAATGGCTCGATCACCTCGCCAATGCCGCGCACCATCAACGTTCCCCCGACGAGGAACAGCGGAACGTCCGCGCCAAGTTCGATGGCAAGGCCCGACACGTCGGCAAGCCCGACGAGCCGGGCGGCGGCCAAGAGCGTGGCCGCGGCATCGGAGCTGCCTCCCCCGAGCCCCGCGCCCACGGGTATCCGCTTGGAGAGATGGGCCTTCTGCGGCGCCATCGGCTCCACGCCCCGGACAGCTCCAAGCGCGCGCAGCACCAGGTTGTCATCGGGGTCGACGCTCAGGCCTTCCACCTCGAGCTCGTCGCCGGATTCACCTTCGGACAGGGACACGAGGTCTAGCCACTCGACCGTCTGGACCAGAGACTCGACCGGGTGGTAGCCGTCGGGCCGGGGCGGCTTGACATGTAAGGCGAAGTTGACTTTCGCCGGTGCTTCGAAGGTCCTCATCCGGAGGCCTCCGCCAGACGGAGGAAGTCATCGATCGAAAGCTCCTCGGCTCTCGACATGGGATCGATCCCGACGGATTGCAGAGTCGCCGTCGCATCGTCCAGGACACCCGACAGCGACCTACGGAGCATCTTCCGTCGCTTGCCGAAGCCCGCTTTCGCCAATTCGACGGCTCGATGGGCGTGCGAGGAGGCGTCCACCCTCTCCAGGGTGACCACGGCCGACTCGACCTGGGGTGGGGGGTAGAAGAGAGGCGCCGGGACCTTGAATTCGAGCCTCGCGTCCGCGAAGAGCCCGACGACAACCGAGGGGAGCCCATACGCGTCATCCCCGACCTCCGCGGTTAGACGATCCGCCACCTCTCTCTGGACCATCACGACGAATCGGGCGATCGAGGGCGCGGCGCGGAGCGCATTCAGGACGATCGGCGTGCCGACGTTGTAGGGCAGGTTGGCCGCCATCACCCACCCTCGTCCGCCCAGGGCTTTCTCGAAGTCGACCTTCGAGGCGTCCTCGAAACGAAGCTCGACGTCGAGACCCTGAGTCACCTCCTCCAGAACGGGCCGCAAACGCTCGTCGACCTCGTAGGCGAGGACGCTCGCGCCGGCCGCGGCCAGTTCCGTCGTAAGCGTCCCGGTGCCCGCACCGATCTCCACCACTCGATCACCTGAGCCCACGTCGGCCGCGGCCACGATCTTCCGGGTGATGTTGGCGTCGGCCAGGAAGTGCTGGCCGAGGCGATGAATCGGGGTCAGCCCGTGGCGGCCGAGGAGATCGGTGATCTCGCTTCTCGTCTGGGCGCTCATGGCCGGAAGACCCTCACGGCATTCTCCGAAGTCACCCGCGCAACTTCCTCGACCGGAATGGCCCAGAGCTTGGCCAGAGCCTCGCCGATCAAGCCGACCCATGCCGGCTCGTTGCGCTCATGTCGATGGGGCGGCGGGGCCAGGTAGGGAGTGTCGGTCTCGATCATCGCGCGGTCACTCGGTACCAGAGCAGCGCCAAGCCTGACGGTCTCCCCTGTCTCGAAGGCGATTGGCCCGGCGTAGGAAAAGGTGACCCCGAGGTCCAGGAATCTACGAGTCCATCGCGTCCCGCCGGTCCAGCAGTGGAGGACGGCTCGCGGCCCTGCCCCAGTCTCCTCGAGAATGTCATGGACACGGGCGAAGGCATCGCGGCAATGGACGATCAGGGGCTTGTCGTGCTCGGCCGCGAGCTCTATGTGGTCGCGGAAGGACACTTCCTGCATGTCCCTGGGCGACAGGTCTCGGTAGAAGTCGAGTCCGGTCTCGCCGACCGCGGCAACCATCGGGGCGAGCTCCGCGATGGTGTCGGCCTGAGCGTGCCATTCCGAGGCCTCGTGGGGATGAAGACCCGCCGTCGCAAGCACTCTGTCCGGAAACTCCGCGGATAGTGCGAGAGAGGCCCTCGAGCTCTCGGCATCGACCCCGGGGGCGACAATCCAGTCGACGTCGCCGGCGCGATCGAGGAGGAGTGCAGGCTCTCTCTCGTCGAGCTGGAGATGGCAGTGCGTGTCGACCCAGGCCATGGCGAGACGCTACCGCCACGGAGTGGGTAGGCTCGCCGCCCTCATGGAGTCAGGGATCGCCCGCAAGATCGACGACCTGGGACGAATAGTCATTCCGGCCGAAACGAGGCGGATGTTCAACATCGACGAGGGTGACCATCTTTTCGTGTCGGTGGAAGGAGGCAACATCGTTCTCCGCAAAATGACCGACACCTGCACCTTCTGTGGCTCCGACCGCCATGTGAGCCCGTTCAAGGGGAAGGGCATCTGTGGCGACTGCCGTTCTCAGCTGACCAGCTAGCCGATCAGGGCCTGATAGATCGCCCGTCTCGAGACACCGGTCTCGGTCGCGGCACGCCGTGCGGCGTCGGAAGGGGAGACTCCCTCATCGATGAGACGCCGGGCGAGATCGATCGCCTCGGAGGTGTCCGCCTGGTCTTCCTCCCGTGCCTCGACCACGATGGTGAACTCGCCCTTGTGGACCCCTCCCCATCGTTCTACTGCCTCTGAGAGCGGGCCGCGCCAAACCGTCTCGTGCACCTTCGTCAGCTCCTTCATCACGGCAACCCGGCGATCGGAGCCAAGCGCCTCGGCGAGGTCCTCGAGGTCAGAGCCCACCCGGTTGGGGCTGGCGAACATCACCGACACCCTCGTTTCTGTGGCCAGTGAGCCGAGCCTGGCACGCCGCGCACTCTCCTTACGCGGGAGGAATCCCTCAAAGACGAAGCGGTCGCCCCCGAAGCCGGACAACGCAACCGCGGCGGTGACCGCAGACGGTCCGGGGACGACGGTGACCGGAAAGCCTTGCCCGGCCGCTGCGAGAACCGCCCCGGCGCCAGGGTCGGAGATCGAAGGCATTCCTGCGTCCGACACGAGAGCGACACGGAGACCAGACCGAAGGTCGTCCACGAGCTGGTCGGTGCGCGCTCTCTCGTTGCCGACGAAAAGGGAGCGAACCTTGGCCTTGGACCCGACGTGTCGGAGCAGTGTCCCGGTGCGTCTGGTGTCTTCGGCGTATACGACGTCTGCCTCGACCAGAGCCGCGGCGAGACGCGCCGACACGTCGCCTAGGTTGCCGATCGGCGTGGCGCAGACTGTCAGCTTTCCATCAGCCATGCGCCAACTCCAGCCGCTCACCCGGCACCGGGAGGTCAGAGCCAATCGGAAGCTCGAGGACGAGCTTGCATCCCCTGAACCACGCCACACTCCCGGGATCGACTCTCCTGACCTCGGACACGACCAGGTCGCCGGTGAGCGCAACGGCATAGAACGGATCAGTCAGGCCAAATCCGTGGACCGAGGTGGTCTCCATGAGAACCGCCGTGCCTGCGGGCCGTCCCCGCAGGCCGCGAAAACGGCTCAGAAACGACTCGGCGCGCCCGACATCGACAACCGACCACGACTCAGACTTCAGCGTCACCGGCCTCACGTAGGCGAACCTAGAGGAAGTCGCCGCCCTGTAGAAGTCCTCAGCCCGCGCCGACAGCCGCTCGAATCTGAAGCCCAACCTCTGTGTCATCCGCCGCTATGAAGTAGAGGATCCCATCAACCTCCTCCACCCAGACGAAGTCCTCGTCCGGCACCGACGTGAGGGCGAAGTCGACTAGCGCATCCTCGAGCTCCTGAAGGTCGGCCACCGTGTCACCCCGATAGCCGATCAGGAAAGCGGCTCGGGTCCCGTCGAACCACTGGTAGTAGGCGTCACCTCCCCAGCCGTCGGCCGCCCGGGCCGCCGTGGACGCCCCTAGAACCTGATCGAGCATTATCCGGAAACCCGACTCTCCCCAAACCGATGCCGTGGTCAACTCATACCCGTTGATCTCTATCGCGGGAAGCTCCACCACGATTGGCAGGTCGCGACCGAAGTCGTCCGGAGTGATGACCTGCTCGGTGGACGCGGGCAGACCAGGGAAAACGGCGTAGGCGTTGTTCACCGCGGCCCACCCTCCCGAATCGTGAAGATCCTGGACGAATGCGAGCCCGGTGTCATAGGGGAAGATCAGCGCATCCTGGATGAACTCGGGAGCCGAGTGGAACGAGGAGAGATCGACCTCCAGCGACTCGGCAAGCAGTTGGGTGATCTGATCCCGCGACAGCGATTGGATCCAGATGAACTCCGCAAGGGAAGCGTCACCCTCGAGAAGAGCCTGGTAGCCGCCCGCCTGGTCAAACCGGTCGGTGTCGACCATCTCCTCGTAGGGCCCTGCGATGTCGAGGTTCTGATCGGTCAGGGCATGAACCAGCTCGTGGACGAGAGTGCTCTGCTGGATGAGAGAGAAACCCTCATCCCGTGACGGCACGACGATCTCCTCAGTGTCGAGGTCGTAAAAGCCGGCCACTGCATCTCCATAGACCTCCAGGAGGAGCTCCTCGAGGTCGTCGCCCTCGTCGAGGAGCCCTAGGAGCTTGTAGAGAGCCTCGTCCGCCGGGAAGTGCTCGGCTTCCTCCTGGATAGAGGCCATCACCCGCTCGGCGAGCTCCTCGGCGGTGACAACGACGATCCTGGGAGGCCTGACGAACGCCAGCTCACGGATCTCCTGCGCAACTCTGATGAGCTCGGCCAACTGCGCCTTGACTTCATCCGAAAGGCCCTCGAGTGCCGACAGGTCGGGCTGCGTGGTCGTGGTGACGAGCGTGACGGTGGTCGTCGTCGTTACATCGCCGATGGTCGATGATGTGGCCGGGCCGCCGCTCGTCGGCGGGGCGGGTGGGCCGGTGGTGCTGGTCACCGTCCCCTGCCCGGTGCATGCCGCCACCGCCAGGGCGAGCGAGACGAACAGGGCTAGACGGCGAGACATGGAGGCCAGGTTATCGGCGCGTGCGCCCAACACCTGAGGTCCCCCTACCCTGCCCGATCCATGAGCTTCAGGTACCCGACGGCGCGACGCTCCGACGTCGAAGACGACTACCACGGGACGATCGTTCCCGACCCCTACCGGTGGGCGGAGGATCCGGAACATCCGGAGACCCGGGAGTTCGTGCGAGCGCAGAACGCGATCACGATGCCCTATCTCGCCTCTCTGCCCGAGGTCTCCCGGTTGCGACAGCGGATCGAGGAAGTCTGGGACATTCCGCGAACCGGAGCACCCAAGCGGAGAGGCGGGACGACGGTCTGGGCCCACAACGACGGGCTCCTCGACCAACCCCAGTTCTTCATGACGCGGGACGGCTCGGAGCCCGAGCTCCTCCTCGACCCGAACACCTTGTCCGGAGACGGCGCAGTTGCCGTCACGGAGTGGTCGCTGTCGCCTGACGGGAGGCTGATGGCATATTCGCTCGCCGAGGCCGGATCCGACCAGCAGGTGGCGAAGGTTCTCGACACGGTCACGCGCGGTCACCTCGACGACGAGCTCCACGAGCTCCGATTCGCCGGGTTCTCCTGGCTCGACAACGGGTTCTTCTACTCCCGGTTCCCCGGAATCGAGCCGGGCACAACCGGCCTGTTCAAGGACATGTCGGTGTTCTTCCACGAGATCGGGACGAGTCAGGATGCCGACCCCCTGGTCTTCGCCAATCCGGACGCACCCGATCTCCTCTACTACGGCTCGGTGACCGACGATCACCGGTTCCTGGTCATCTCCGAGTTCGACGGCACGTCACACGAGAACGGGCTCCTCGTAAGAGCCATC
>JBFFIL010000070.1:0-6922 GCA_041556535.1 Acidimicrobiia bacterium
ATCGGGGTCGACAAACCCACTTGCGATACCGAGGAGAGTCGACTTGCCGGAGCCGTTCTCGCCAACAAGAGCATGAACCTCTCCGGCCCGACAGTCGAAGTCGACCTTCGTCAGCGCGCGGACGGCCCCGAATTGCCGGGAAACCCCGACCAGCTCCAGGACCGTCGCCGCGCCGAGCGACTCTCCTCCGGTATCGCTTCCCGGCATCAGCCGCCAAACATCGCGAGCAGGGCTTCGTCGGGCACCAGCGAAGTGCCGGATACCAGCGGATCGACCCTGTCGGGATCACAGTCTGCCGCCGTCACCTGTCGCATCACATGTGGAACGACGATCTCCCCGGGGATTGGGGCCCCGTACAGAATCGACATCATCGCCGCCGTGACTGCCGTGCGCGACTGGAAGTTGCCTCCAGCCGAGTACCAGATGTTGTACGTCGGGTCGTTGCGCTCGGCCCAGTCACAGAAGAGATTCTGCTCGTCCGTCCGCAAAGCCAGAGTGAGGTTCGAAACCGGGATCTCGAGCTCGTCGTACACCTGGAGCCCGATGAAGATCCCATCGGAGTACTCGTAGGCGTAGCCGGCAATGTCCGGATCCGCTGTCAACAACCCCCGGAACACGTCGGGGATCAACGGCGGGAACCAGTACGTGTCGCCAACGGTGGTGTTGGCATCTGGCATCGGGTTCACAAGTTCGATTCCTGCGGCAAGTGACGCCTGTTGGCATCGCTGCCATCCGAGCGACAACGCGTTCCCGGGAGTGCCGCCGAGTGTGGCCACCTTGCCGGCGCCCACGCCGTCGTTGAGGACTTGCGAGAAGCTCTCACCGAGTGCACACAGGTCCTCTCCCACTACAGACAGGTAGTCCTGACCCGGAACAAGGGCTCCGGCCTGGTCAGACAGCCCAACCCATCCTGCCGAGAAGGACACATACGGTATCCCAGCGGCGTTCGCCGCC
Source organism: Acidimicrobiia bacterium (assembly GCA_041556535.1). Classification (GTDB taxonomy): domain Bacteria; phylum Actinomycetota; class Acidimicrobiia; order Spongiisociales; family ZC4RG35; genus JAWWBL01. The sequence goes on from JBFFIL010000070.1 coordinate 955, forward strand.
AGAAGGACGTCTCGCAGCGCCACGCCGAAATCGGGGTAGCCGACGATGAAGTCCACCTGCGCATCGATCAGGAACTGGATGCCGTTGATGTGATCGGCCGGATCGGTGCTGAAGTTGGCGGCGGTCGAGATGATCCTCCCGATCTCCGGGTAGGTGAGCGCCTGGAGGACAGCCTCCATGTGGCTCACCGAGCGCCAAACGTTCACTTGATTCCCGCCACCATCGGCATAGCCCATCACCAGTTCGCCACCAGATCCGGTGTCGCACTGCGGCTGGCTCCAGCACTCGACCGCCTTGTCGACGTCGATGCCCGCTGCGGCCAGGTCCTGATGCGCCCTCGCAATCGAAGCCAGGATGATGTTCCAACTGGCGTCGTCGGATGGCGTAACCGGCCCAAGAGCCTTTTCCACGAGTGCCGGATCAGCTGCCGTTGGATCCTCGCCGAACTCGGCGAGGGGATTGTCGCTCCCGCCGGTCGTCGAGGTGGTCCCGTCGCCGCCTCCGTCGGTCGTCGTCGGCTGGGGCGGCGCTGTCGTGCTAGTGGTCGTGGTGGACTCCGTGGTCGTACACGCAGCCGCTATCAGCGCCAGCGCAGCGACCACCGCCACCATTCTGATTCGTTTCATATCCTCCTCCATAGGGCAAGAAGCCCGTCTCTTTCTCCGTATCCATCGGCTCTTCGCCGAATCCCTCGGCCTTCACTTCGTCGCATGGGTCTCCTTCTCTTCTGTCTGTCCTGATCTTCGTCGCTCCCGCAGCAGCCGTTCGACCCCCTTTGTGATTCGATCCCCGGAAACCAACATCCCACCGATGATCACGAGGCCGAAGACGACGAATTGGAGAGCCGTGGACAGCCCCGCGGTGCGCATCATCTGATTGAGCCCGGTGAGGAAGAAGGCCGCAGTCATCGTGGCCAGGGGGCTCGCCAGGCCTCCAGTCAGAGATGCCCCTCCGATGACGACCGCGGCGATGGGCCCGAGCAGATAGGGGGCCCCGACTCCGGCCCCCGGGGTGCGGAGGATCCCCGCCAGGGCCACCCCGGCCATGGCGTAGAGAATCGCCGCGACGACGTATGCGGCGATCTGGTTGAGATTGACCCTTATCCCCACGATGTTTGAAGCGATCGGGTTCGCCCCGACAGCGCGGAAGCGACGGCCAACAGTGGTGAACTTGAATACAACCACGAAGAGGATCGTGACACCGAGGCCTATCCAGAACATCGGGCTCACCTCGAGAATGCGCGTGCTGATCCAGTCGTGCCATCCCTGGGGGACCTGCCTCTGAACCGGGAAGCCCGCGGGGTTGGGCCAGACGTGGGGCAGCGTGTACCGGGCCGTCAGACCGATCACCACTTGGCCTACGGCGAGTGTGACGATCAAGGAATTCAGCTTCAGAACCCCGATGAGTATCCCGTTCACCAAGCCGACGACCGCCGCCAGGCCAAGGGCGGTGAGGATCGCGACTCCGATGCGGTCATCCATCTGATCGCCCACTCCCACGAGGACGATCGCCGCCATCGTGAATGTGCCCGGAACGCTGAGGTCGATCCCGCCGGTCATGATGACCAGCATCTGGCCCAACGCGGTCACACCCAGCAGTGCTCCCAGAGGCGCGATGGCGCTCAGTGCCACACCGCCCAGGGCCTCCGGCGCCCAGATCGACGAGATCACGACCAGCAGGGCCAGGGCGAGATAGGCGGGCATGTAGCGAGACGCGATGACGAGCGATGTCACCGCTCGTGAGGGCATCCGCGTCGCCGTCATGTCTTCGCCTGCCGACTCCCGGCGACCGACGACCCGGCCGTCTCCGCAACACGCCGCGCCGACTGCTCGGCCAGGCGCCTGGAGCGATCAGCTCCCGATACGACGCCCTTTCGCACCACCGGCCGGCCCCCAACGAAGACCCAGTCGACGTTCGAGGTGTCCATCCCCCAGACGACCGCTCCGATCGGGTCGTTGACCGGTGCGATGTTCGGGCGGTCGGCCCGGAGGACTATCACATCCGCCTGCTTCCCGGGCTCGAGCGAGCCAGTCACGTCGCCCAACCCCACAGCGTGCGCACCACCACCGGTGGCGAACTTGATCACGTCCCTCGTGCTGAGGAGATTCGGTATGCCGCCTTTCCCGGCGAGCTTGCGATCGAACAAAGCAGCGTGCTGGACCGAGTTCGCCAGACGCATCTGGGAGAAGATGTCGCCAGGGCCGACGCCGGTGTCACCAACCCCCAACCCGGGCCGGATGGACCGGTCGATGATCGCTTGAAGCGGTGGCATCCCGAGCCCGCCAGCCATCTCGGTCGACGGCGTGAGCACGAGACGGCCCCCTGACTTCGAAATGGCGTCGAAGTCCGAGTCGGAGAGATTGGTCCCGTGGACGATGGTGACATCGGGGCCGAGTAGTCCCTGAACGCCCAGAGACGAGACCATCCCGGTGTGGCTGGGTCTCCCTCCCAGGTGGACGTGGACCCTTCGCCCCAGCTCCCTGGCACGCCCCAGCTCGGACACAGCTTCGTCGATGGTTCCGGGCGTCGAAGCCCCGAATGCGATCGTGTTGAGCGGCCCGCCCTTGCCGGGTCCGGGAGCCCCCGAGATCAGGACGGTTCTCAGTCCCGAGTCTTGGTGCGCCTGCAGTGCGGCCTCTACGTGGGCATCGGGGAACTGGAGGTCCGACCAGTCGGCGACGGTCGTGATACCGGCCTCGACGGCCGACAAGAGGCTCACGAGAGTCGCGGCATACAGGTCTTCGGCAGTGAGGTGTGCCGCGACATCGCCGGACACGGACTCGCCTGCGTTTCGGAAGAGGGAGCGCCAGGAGTGCCTGTGGGCGTCCACGAAACCCGGCATGACGATCGCGTCGGTCGCGTCGACCACCTCGGCCCCGCGCGCTCGGACGCCCGTGCGAATCTCGGAGATCGCGCCGTTCTCGATCAACACGTCGGCGACCGGGAAGTTCTGCGTGCGCGCACCCAGAGTCAGGACACAGCCCCCCTTGATCAGGGTCTTGCTCACCCGGGCCCTCCCGCGTCGACGCTCTTCATGACTGTCTCGTATATGCGATCTGCGGAGGGTATGGCGAGGTCTTCGAGGGAGGCCGCCGCGGGCAGCGGTATGTGCGGGGTGGTGATGCGGACGCTCGGCCCGTCGAGGTCCCAGAATGCCTCCTCGGAGACGATCGAGACGAGCTCGGCGCCCCAGCCGCACAAGCGGGGGTTCTCCTCGACCGTGAAGAAACGGCCGGTCTTGGCGACAGAGTCGAGGATGGCCCTCGCATCGAGAGGGACCAGCGACCTGACATCGATGACTTCCGCCGATATGCCCTGCTGGGCCAGTCGGTCCGACGCCTCCAGCGCGCGGGGCACCATCAGGCCCAGAGCAGCGACAGTGGCGTCCGTGCCTGGCCTGACCACCTTCGCCACACCCAGCTCTCCGAGGAGCTCACCTTCGGGGATGTCCTCCTTGGTGGCCATCAGTGACTTGTGCTCGAAGAAGACCACAGGGTCGGGGTCCCTGATCGAGGCGGCCAGGAGCCCTACCACGTCGGCAGGCGTCGACGGGGCGACGACCTTGAGCCCCGGGATCATCATGCACCAGTTCTCGACTGACTGGGAGTGCTGGGCTCCGAACCTCGCCCCTCCCCCGTTTGCGGTCCTGACCACGAGTGGGAATGTGACCTGGCCATCGGTCATGTAGCGGCTCTTTGCTATCTCGTTGGCGAGCATGTCGAAGCACACCGCTATGAAGTCGGAGAACATGATCTCGGCTATGACAGGCACGCCGGTCATGGATGCTCCCATGGCAGCCCCCAGGATGGCCTGCTCGGAGATCGGCGTGTCGCGAACCCTCTCGGGCCCGAACTCGTCGAGCAGCCCGACCGTGGTCTTGAAGACGCCTCCCGCGGCGGCGATGTCCTCGCCGAGCATCACCAGAGACGGATCCCGCCTCATCTCCTGGGCGATGCCGTATGCGACCGCTTCTCGATAGCTCAGTTCCGCCATCTGGATCCCCCGTCGGCGAAGACCTCGGTGAGGAGTGACCCCTCACCGGGTATCGGACCTGCCTTGGCGAACTCCGTGGCGGCATCGATCGCTTCGGCCACCTCCCGCTCGATCGAGCTCAGATCTGCCTCGGGAGTCCCGATCGAGAGGAGACGGTCGTGGTACATGGGAATCGGGTCGCGGTCGAGCCAGGCCTCCAACTCCGCCTCGGGCCTGTACTTCCCAGGGTCGGCTCGGGAGTGGCCACCGCTCCGATAGGTGACTGCCTCGATCAGCGAAGGGCCGGCCCCGTCCCGGGCCTTGGCCAGGGCCGCCACGGCGGTGACGTACACGTGGTCGGGATCGTTGCCGTCGATGAGGATCGACTCGAGCCCGTAGGACCCGGCCCGGTCGGCCGCCGGATTGGGAACGGCGGTGACGAAGTCGATCGGGGTGTACTCCATGTAGAGGTTGTTCTCGCAGACGAACACGACCGGCAGCTTCCAGACGGCCGCCATGTTCAGAGCCTCGTGGAAGGCCCCGATGTTGGTGGTCCCGTCGCCGAAGAAGGCGACGGAGACCTGGCCCGTTCCCCTCATCTGGGATGACCACGCCGCTCCGTTGGCGACACAGAGATGGGCGCCGATGATCGCGTATGAGCCCATCATTCCCTTCGAGGCGTCGGTCAGGTGCATAGACCCTCCCTTGCCTCCGAGCACTCCGTTCTCCCGCCCCAGCAACTCGGCCATCGCCGGGCCCAGTTCCATGCCTCTCGCCAGCGAGTGGGCATGGCCCCGATAGGTGGCGAAGGTGTAGTCATCCGGCCTCATCGCGGCCCCGAATCCCGTTGCGATGGCTTCCATTCCCAGCGACAGATGGGTCGTCCCCTTGACGAGGTTCTGGAGGAAGAGGTCGTGGGCGCGTTTGCCGAACTGACGCAGCTCGTGGAGCTTTCGGTACATGCCCAGCCGCACCTCGCGGTCGATGTCCGCTTCGGCGAGTGACTCGTCGACCGGGTTGGGGAGCCGGGGCTCGCTCAGGGCGTAGTCGTACCTGCGATCAGTAGGCATTGGCCACCATCAGCTCCTCACAGGGGAACAGGGTGATCGTCTTGCTTCCGTCGGCTGTTACGACGACCTCCTCTTCGATGCGCGCCGCCGACCGGCCGTCCGCCGCCGGCGCGTAGGTCTCCAGAGCGAACAGCATGCCCTCCTGGATCTCCACCGGTGACTCGAGTGAGTTGAGCCGGCTGATGATCGGGCGCTCGTGAAGCCCGACGCCCACACCGTGCCCGAATTGGAGCCCGAACGCGTCCATCTCGTCCTCGAAGCCGAACTCCTCGGCCCGCGGCCAGACCTTGGCTATCTGATCGGTGGTGGCACCCGGCTTGACCAGGTCGATCGCGGCGTCCATCCACTCACGCGACTGCTTGAAGGCGTCGCGCTGGGCCTGGGTGGCGCGCCCCACCACGAATGTCCGGTAGTAGCAGGTCCGGTAGCCGTTGAAGACGTGGATGATGTCGAAATAGGCCTGATCCCCCGGCCTGATCAACCGATCGGAGAAGACATGCGGGTGGGGGCTGCACCGCTCTCCCGCGATCGAGTTGATGGCCTCGACGAACTCCGATCCCATCTCGAACAGGCGGGCGTGGGCGAGCCCGACGATGTCGGACTCACGCACCCCGGGTTTGAGGGCCTCGAAGATGTCGTGGTAGACGCCGTCGACCATGGCGCACGCCTGGGTGAGGAGGGTTATCTCATCACTACTCTTTATCTCCCGCGCCCGCATCATCGCCTGCTGGCCATCCACGACGTTGAGCCCTTCGGCTTGGAGTGCGAGGAAGACCCCTGTCTCGGCGAGGTCGACGCCGAGTTTCTCATCTGCGATCCCCTCTTCTGCGAGGACCGACCTGATCTCCGCCGCGGCGCGCGCGTGAAGACCCGTCTCCGGGCCTATCGCCCCCTGAAGCCCGGTGTTCCCCCCGATCGAGTTCCCG
>JBFFIL010000071.1:0-6874 GCA_041556535.1 Acidimicrobiia bacterium
GATCCGATGTTCCCGTCGACCCACTCCATCGTGGCGTTGCGATAAGCGGCTGCCCGCTTGGTGACGAGGTTGAAGACGTTGTTCGACCAGTTCTGGATGGTCGTGTAGCGGCAGCGCCCGCCTTCCTTGACCACGATCTCGACGACCGCAGCGTGTAGCGAGTCGGTCGTGTACACCGGCGCGGAACACCCCTCGATGTAGTGAACGAAGGCCCCCTCGTCGACGATGATCAAGGTGCGCTCGAATTGCCCCATGTTCTCCGAGTTGATCCGGAAATATGCCTGGAGCGGCTGATCCACATGCACTCCTGGCGGGACGTAGATGAACGATCCTCCCGACCAGACAGCCGAGTTGAGTGCAGCGAACTTGTTGTCGTTGGGCGGGATGATCGTCCCGAAGTACTCCCGCACTATGTCGGGATACTCACGCACCGCCGTGTCCATGTCGGTGAACAGGACGCCCAGTTTCTCCAGGTCCTCGCGGTTGCGGTGATAGACGACTTCTGACTCGTACTGCGCGGTCACCCCGGCCAGATACTTCCGCTCGGCCTCCGGGATCCCTAGCTTCTCGTAGGTCTCCTTGATGGACTCGGGAACCATGTCCCAATCCTTCTGCTGCTCGCCTTCCGGCTTGACGTAGTAGTAGATGTCGTCGAAGTCGATCGTGTTGAGCAGTCCCCCGCCGCCCCACTGCGGAACCGGCTTTCGAAGGAATCTCTCATAGCTCTTGAGCCTGAATTCGAGCATCCAGTCGGGCTCGGCCTTCATGGCCGACATCTGACGGATCACGTCCTCGTCGAGGCCCTTGCGCGGCTCGAAAGCCAGCTCGACCTCGTCGTGCCAGCCGAGCTGGTACCCGCCTAGATCAATGTCGACTGTCGCCACCTGGTTTCACCTCGAGACTCGTAGGTCGTGTCGGGATAATTTCCACTATCCGCGTAGTGGGATTGTACCCGTCCGCTCCCGCAGGGGAAACCGGCGCGACAGGTACCTTTCTCACCATGCCGGTCATCGTCGTTGGAGCAGACACCGCGCCGGGGAGGGAAATCGCAGCCGGGCTGTGGTCCCCCGACCGCGAGGTGAGGCTGTTCGTGTCCGATCCAGTCGCCGGAGCCTCCTTCAAGGAACGAGGGTTCAAAGTGGCCACAGGCGACGTGTCCGACGGCAGCCACGTCGAGGCGGCCGCCACCCACTGCTTTACGGCCGTCCTGGTGGCCGAGGCGGCGACAGACGGCCGGGAGAGGTCTTTCGCCCACTCGGCGACCGAGGTCATGACGGGTTGGGCTGCCGCCATCGAGGCGGCAGGCGTCAGCCGCGTCGTGTGGGTCACCTCCTCCGACCCCCCTTCGACGGTCGCCCTGCATGTCGCCACCGTCGACCCGGCCCGGCCCGGCTACGTAGAGCGCGTGGTCGACCTCGATGATTCCGGGCTACGGCTCTAGTCGAGCCCGCGAAACGGAAGCGTGATGGTCACACCTGGGTTGGAGGGACCCCGGGAGGCCTGGCTCGCACGGTGAATCTCAGACGCGAGACCGGCTCGTCGTCCACCGAGATCACGAAGGAGTAGGGGCCTTCTCGCGCAAACATCAAGTTGTTGAACGTGAACGATCTGATCAGGCCGAAGTCGGACGCATTGGGTGGATGACGGGTATCGGCGGGCAGTTCGATGTCGTGAGAAAGAGGACGAGGCAGCAGGGGCTTCCCATCCTCGTCCTGAAGCTCCACAGACAGTTTGAGTCGTTCGCTGGCCCACGACACCGGGACGCGCAGTCTCAGCCCTATCGCCAGGCTCGGATGCCGCGCCGGGAAACGCTGGACCCAGAGGGTGTCCCAACCGCCTCCGAGGATGAAGAGCTTGCCCCTGACCGCCTGTACCGCGTCGGCGAGAAGGGCCACATCGACACTCGGTCCCAATGAGTCGGGGGGTGGGTCCACACTTGCGAGACTAACCCTGGCGCCCAGCATCGGATATCGTTCACCAGATCGATGACCGACTCGACCTCAATTCCACCGGCTGATGGCAAGCTGGGCGTGCTCACGCCCGGCATGGGCGCAGTGGCCACGACGTTCATCTCCGGGGTCCTCGCGGCGCGCAAGGGTTTCGCCGAGCCGGTCGGCTCGATGACCCAGCTGGCCCACATCCGGCTGGGCAAGCGCACCGAGGACCGCAACCCGCTCATCAGGGACTTCGTGCCCCTCGCGGGCCTGGACGACCTCGAGTTCGGAGGCTGGGACCCCTACTCGGACGATGCTTATGCGGCGGCGATGAAAGCGGGCGTGCTCGAACCTCAACACGTCGAAGGCATAGGTGAGGAGTTGCGCGCAATCCGGCCAATGTCTGCGGTCTTCTCCCCGAAATGGGTGAAGAACCTCCACGGGACGGATCAGGTCAAGTCACACGGGACCCTCATGGACGCCGCCGAGGCACTGATGGAGGACATCGACCGTTTTCGCTCGGAGAAGGAAGTCGACAGGCTCGTCGCCGTGTGGTGCGGCTCGACGGAGGCCTATGAGGACCCGAGCGAGGTACACCTCGATCTCGCATCTTTCGAGCAGGGCCTCAAGGACAACAGCGAGCACATCCCACCCTCGCAGGTCTACGCCTACGCATGCCTCAAGATGGGAGTGCCATTTGCGAACGGTGCGCCCAACCTGGCAGTCGACATACCGGCCATGGTGGAGCTCTCCACCCTGGAGGGCGTCCCGATCGCGGGTAAGGACTTCAAGACCGGCCAGACCCTGATGAAGACGATGATTGCTCCCGGCCTGAAGGCGCGAATGCTAGGGATCCACGGCTGGTTCTCCACCAATATCCTCGGCAACCGGGACGGCGAGGTCCTGGACGACCCGGACAGCTTCCGGTCCAAAGAGGTCTCCAAACTGGGCGTCTTGGAGCACATCCTCCAACCCGACGTCTACCCCAACCTCTACGGCGACATCTACCACAAGGTTCGGATCAACTACTACCCGCCCAAGGGCGACGACAAAGAGGGATGGGACCATATCGACGTATTCGGCTGGCTGGGATACCCGATGCAGATAAAGGTCGACTTCCTCTGCAAAGACTCGATACTCGCAGCGCCCATCGTCCTCGACCTCGCCCTGTTCATGGACCTGGCCGCGCGGAGTGGGAAGTCGGGCGTGCAGGAGTGGCTCTCCTTCTACTTCAAGAGCCCGCAACACGCCCCGGGTCTCTACCCGGAGAACGATCTCTTCATCCAGCTGACCAAGCTGAAGAACAACCTCCGCCACCTCATGGGCGAAGACCTCATCACCCACCTCGGCACCGAGTACTACGACGAGGGCTGAGGCGCGGCCGGAGCCACCCGTCGAACAACAGCATTCCTGTTCTGCGTCGTCATCTCCGCCTGCGCTCCGGCCTCGGATCCCGCAACGACGACGCGTCCCGCCACCGAGACATCTCCACCTGGGGACACCACGACGACGACGCCCCGGGTGGCTCTCACACTCGATCCGATCGAGGCTCTTGCGGCAGATTCGGGGGTCTGGCTGAGGGTCACGGGAGAGACAGGCGTCCGCTGACCGCGCCTGGCGCGGGCCGAAAGGAGCGCACCGCGGGGTTACTCTCCCGACCCTTGAGCTCGCCAGCGGTCACACCTCCCCAGGGCGTCGACTACAGCCGCAAGTGGTATGTGATGGTCGCGGTGTCGGTCGGCGTGCTCCTCGCCACCATCGACGCCTCGATCGTCAATGTCGCCTTCCCCACGCTCGTGGAGGATCTGAACACAAGCTTCAACTCGATTCAATGGGTGGCACTCGGCTACCTGCTCACCATCGCCACCCTGACACTGGGGATGGGCCGGCTGGGCGATGTGATCGGCAAGAAGGGGTTGTACGCGGCCGGATACGTCGGGTTCACCGTCGCCTCGGCGCTTTGCGGCCTCTCCCCGGACGTTGGCTGGCTCATCGGGTTCAGGGTGCTGCAGGCCATCGGCTCTGTGATGATCCTTTCGCTGGGAAGCGCGATCCTGGTGGAGTCGTTCCCGCCCGGTGAGCGGGGAAAGGCCCTCGGTTGGATTGGCACAGCCGTCTCGCTTGGGATCATCTCGGGCCCTGTGATCGGCGGCCTTCTCATCTCGACTTTCAGTTGGAGAGCGATATTCCTCGTCAACATCCCGGTGGGGATCGTCGGCACGATCCTTGTTCTACGGCACGTTCCGAGGACTCCCCCGGCGCCAGGTCAGAGATTCGACTACTTGGGTGCGGCTCTGATGAGCACCTCGCTCCTGTCACTCTCTCTGGCGTTGACACTCGGACAGGATCAGGGCTTTGCCTCCCCGCCAATGCTGGGCCTGTTCGCACTCGCCGCCGTTGCTGGGGGCGTGTTCGTCCGGGTCGAGCTCCGCACCGAGTCTCCGATGGTCGAACTCCGCTTGTTCAAGAACCCGATGCTCAGCGTGAGCATCGTCAGCGGTTGGCTGGCATTCGTCTGCCTCTCGGCGACCTTCTTCCTGCTGCCGTTCTTCCTGGACGGGATGCTCGGGCTCGATCTCCGGACCGTAGGCCTCCTACTCGGAGCCGCCCCCTTGATGGTTGGCATCGTTTCGCCCATTTCCGGGACTCTCTCCGACCGGATCGGGATCCGACCCTTGACTCTCGCGGGGCTGATGATCATGGCCGGCGCATACTTCGGGTTTCTCACAGTCGACCAGGACATGACGATCCCCCATTACCTGGCCATCGCCCTCCCCCTCGGAGTCGGCCTGGCTGTGTTCCAGTCCCCGAACAACAGCGCCATCATGGGATCGGTGCCCCGGGAGTACATCGGGCTAGGTGGGGGACTCATGACCATCACCCGTCTACTCGGCCAAATCACCGGGATCGCCGTCCTCGGCTCGGTGTGGGCGGCAAGCGTGGCCGCCCGATCGGGTGGGTTCCTGCCCGAAGGCGGGGCTTCGGCCGCTGCCGTGAGCGCCCAGATATCAGGGCTACACACCGTGTTCCTCATCGCGGCGATGGTCATGGCGCTAGCGGTCGTAGTGGGCGCTTGGGGGTTCAGGTACGAGCGAAAGGCGGCCGTCGCCCCATGACGCCAGCGGTCCGCACTTGCTAGACCTCATCTCATGGAAGACCTCGTCATTGGCAAGCTGATCGTCCCGGGGAGCGAGATCACCGAGATCTTCGACACGCCGGGGGGCCCCGGCGGGCAGCACGCCAATCGGACCCGTTCTGCGGTCCGGCTGCGTTTCGAGGTGAGAGGGTCTTCGCTACCCGACTCGGTCAGGGCCAGATTGGAGGACCGGCTCGGGTCGACGGTCGAAGCGACCTCGTCGGACTCGCGCTCCCAGTTCCGCAACCGCGCGGTGGCGCGAAAACGGCTGGCCGAAAAGCTCGAGGGGGCACTCGCCGAGACTGCCGAGCGGAAGCCCACCAGGCCAACGCGCCGCGCTCGTGACAAGCGTCTCGCGGGAAAGAGGGCTCGCGGCGACTTGAAGAGGCAGCGTCGCCGGCCCGACGCCGACGGCTGACGAATACAGTCAGCACATGGCGCGAGAGATGACAGACGACCGATGGAGGTGGTTCTCCGAATACGCCGCCGAGCTGTTCGGAGATCGGGACGAGCAGATGGCGACCCTGACGGAGAGGGCCGTGAAGGCCGGGCTCCCGGCCATATCGGTGACGCCCGACGTCGGACGCCTTCTGGCCATACTCGCCGGCTCCACGGGAGGCCGGGTCGCGGTCGAAGTGGGCACACTGGGCGGGTACTCGGCCATGTGGATAGCGCGTGGGATGCCCGAGGGAGGCAAGGTCATCACGATCGAGTACGAAGAGAGACACGCCGACTTCGCCGAGGCCGAGTTCGCAGCCGCGGGCCTGGCGGACAAGATCGAGGTGATACGGGGAGCCGGCCTTGACGTGATTGCCTCCTTGTCCGGGCAAGTGGGACTGGGCGGAGTCGACTTCGCTTTCATCGACGCCATCAAGTCCGAGTACGTCGGATACTTCCAGGAGCTGAGGCCACTGATCGCGGTCGGTGGGATCGTCGTGGCTGACAACGTCTACGGAACCGGGATGGGCTGGATCGACGAGGGGCATGGGACCGATGACTTCAACCGTCATGTGGCGGCGGACCCGGATTTCGAGTCGACGATCACCCCGATGAGGTCTGGTTTGCTGATCGCCAGGCGGGTGGCGTGAACATCACCGTCTTGGGGGGCCGGGGGATGCTCGGATCGAGGGTGACTCGCCTTTTGAGGGAAGCCGGCCACGAGGTTTTGGTGGCCAGCAGGTCCGCTGCTACCCCGGTCGACCTTGCCACGGGTCGGGGTCTCGGAGAAGCAATCGGCGAGGCCGACACCGTCGTCCACCTCGCCTCCGACGCGAGGCGACCGAAGAAGGTCGACGTAGGCGGCACCCGGAGGCTTCTCGAAATGATCGAGCCTGACCAGAAACTGATCTACTGCTCGATCGTCGGGGTCGACCGCCACCCATTCGGCTACTACCGGGCCAAGCACGAGGCCGAGCAGATGATCGCCGCCTCACACCCCAACCACGTGACTCTCAGAGCCACTCAGTTTCACGACTTCATCGCCTTCATCATCGGTGCCGCGTGCCGCCCCATGGTCGCCACGATCCCCAAGCGGTTCGTGTTCCAGCCCGTCGACACGGACGAGGTCGCCATCCGCGTTGCCGGGCTCGTCCACACCTCCCACGCCGGCCTACTGCCCGACGTTGCCGGCCCCGAGGTCCTGACTGCCGAGCACCTCGCCCGGACACTCATGGCCGCCCAGGGAAGGAAGAAACCGATCCTGAATCTCCCGGTCCCGGGCAAGGTTGGCAAGGCCTTCAGGGAGGGTCTGCACACGAACCCCGACGAGGCGGTGGGAACCAGGACCTGGGCCGAGTACCTAGCC
>JBFFIL010000072.1:0-6853 GCA_041556535.1 Acidimicrobiia bacterium
ATCATCGTCACCGCGGCAAATCCACCCTTGGGACCTGCATCGGGTATTGCTCCGCTGAGGGCGCACTTGTCTCGTATAGCTGCGTCGAGGTCAGGCTGCTACGACAAGCTTCTGATCGATCTGGCGGAGGCGGGCGACGATCTCCTGAGCGCCACTGGTGGCAATGCCCTCGAGTTCGAAGGCAGGGCAGCCAGGGCGAAAGCAAAGGCCGCGACGCTCGTCTCCGAAGGCAACCCGGAGGAGGCGGTGGATCTGCTGAAGGAGCTACTCACCCAGTTGAGCCAGGAAGCCGCAGGCCCGCCTGGGTCGGCTCTGGCCGACATGGTCCCGTCGATACCCGGACGCGTCCACGCAATCTTCGAGTCGTTGGAGCCTCCACAGCCGGGGCCCAAGAAGCGGCTCATTCGCTGGAGCGAGCCGCGGCCCATTCCGTTGCCCGAGGACAGGGCCGAAGCCGCAGCGGGAGCTATCGACGAGACGATCCTGCAACCGGCCAGAGACGTGCTTGCTGCCAGGGCCGCTGCCAACGCCGCTTTGGCGGAGTTCGCCATCTCGGTGGGCCAGGTGCGGGCGCGGGCGGCCCGTTGACCACCAACTGAGGCCACTCCCTCAGGTCACGGCCCCTTCGGTCCGACGGCCCGAACAACCCGAATAGCCTTTTCCCGCCATTCCACAGAAACCGCATCTGCCATCCCGAGCCCCTCCCCGTCGGCCTGTGCAGCCACAGGGAGGTCCGCCTCGATTCTCAAGGTGGAGACGCCCTCCCAGACATCGATCCCCTTGACCGCGCTCAGGTCGCGACGCATGAAGACGTCGAAAGCAATTTGGGGGATTCGGCTTCGCCTGAGCCGGTGGATCACAAGCGCCGTTATGGGATCCGGTGAGCTCCCGGCCAACTGCAGGCCCAGCCTCCCGAAGTAGGTGTAGACCTCCCGGAATTGGAGGAGCACGCCCGCCGCGACGGCAGTTCGATCCCCGGAGCTCACTCTGAGGTGCGGGCCGGTCGACGGAAAGGACCCGAACGCCACTCCAAACGCGGTGGTTGCGTAGTGGAGGGACCCGAAGCGGTACTTCCGGTACGGGTCCTTGTCAGCCTTGGCCACGACGAGAGCGTCGAGTCCGAGCCCACACGCGAACATCGAGTGATGCGTGGTTGTGGTGGAGCCTCTCGTGAGGGTCATTCGGGTCGCCCCCCAGTCACTGACCTCGCTCGGACCGACGATTAGTCGTGCGGCCCGGGCCGGGCGCATCGGAATCCCGAGAAGTCGAGCGACCACGTTGGTCGTTCCTGTCGGGATGATCCCGAGGGCGGTGTCGGCCCCGATCAAGGCCTGGCTGACGTGGTGCACCATGCCGTCTCCGCCCATCGCTACCACAACCCTCGCGCCCAACTCCACCGCTGCGCGTGCGGCTCCGGTTGCCTCGGTGGCCGACGCCGGCCACATCGCCTCCGTGTCACCCACAGAGGCGAGGACCGACATGACGCTTCGGTGTGCGCCACCCGTGAATTGGGAAGCGACCGGGTTGGCGATGAGGGCTATGTCCATTGAGCCGCAAGGCTACAGCGGTAGCCTCCAGCCCCAATGAGCGATCAGGAAGGGCTGTTCTCGCTGGTAGCCGGGGAAGGCGACGGCTTCATGCTCGGCCTCGCCGCCGGCGACACCGCCGGCGGAGCATGGGAGCTCGGCTACTCGTACATAACCGAGCAAGCGACCGTCATCTCATACCAGCTGATCCAGGACCGTCGCCTCACAAGTGATTCGTTGACGCGTGCGCTGCGCGAGTTGGACGGCGGGGAGGACGGGGACCAGGTCTTCAGGTCGGAGAGCGGCCACTTCCGGGCGTGGCTGGATCAGGCGGCCGCCGGCTATCCGGTGCCCGGGGAAGAGCCATCACTAGATGCCATAGCGCGCGCATGCCCGCTCGGAGTCTCCTTCAGGCGGGACCCCGGCGGTCTGCTCTCCGCTACATCGGAGATGGGGCGTCTGTTCCACAGCGACGCGGCGACGGTGACCGCGGGCCTCATCGCGGCTTCTGCGGTGGCGGCCTCTTGCTTCGCGCAGTCCGGAATCGATCTCGTCTCCGCAGTACGGGACGCCGTCGTCCCCTCGATCGCTGAACAGGTCGGTGACCTACCAGGATGGGATCGCCTCGCGGGGCTGGACGACGTCTTCGCCGACGCGGTCTCGGCCGTCGGGGTCAGCGACGGCGCGGGGGCCCTGCAGGCAGCAGGGGGGGACCTCGACGACCCTATCGACGCTGCGATTGCCGCTTTGCTCCTGGCAGCCCCTGTCGCGGAACGTCACCACAGGCCGGTGGAGGAGGCCGCAAAGGTCGGAGGTAGCGCTCTCGCCGCTCCAGTCGGGGCCATGATCGGAGCGCGTGTCGGCATACGGGCTTGGCCATGGGCATTTGCCAACGACACATGGTTCGCAGAGATCGGGCGAAGGCTCGTGCGGGGGCCAGACGACGTTCGTGACCTCCCGATTCCCTATGCAGTCGAGCAACACCTCATGTCGGGCTCGAGTCCGGGCTTTCACTGACGACCCGGCGGTCCTCCGGCGCCCAGTCCCTCGGTGCATCGTCGACCTTGCGCAGCACCCACCAGGCGACGGCGATGAAGCCAGTCAGGGCACCCATTGCGTAGGACCGGCTGAGCCCGACCGCCTCGACGATCAGCCACCACGTGACCGGGCCGACGATGGTCGCAAAACGCGCGACCGTTCCGTAGAGGCCGTAGAACTCGCCGAGATGGCTCGGCGGCGATACCCGGGTCATCACCACTCGATCTGACGCCCAGGTCGCACCCAGGGCGATGCCTCCCACTGGTCCGATCGCCCACGCCAGGTTGGTGAGCCCGCTAACCGCGGCTGTGATACCCGAGGCGAGGGCGACGATCCACATGACTAGGACCGCGCGAAGGACCCTCATCGGGCCCGCTCGTTCGACGAACCTGCCGGCTACCAGCCCACCGACGATCGCAGACGCGATCGCCACTATGAGCAGGAGCTCGAACATCGAACGCTCCAAGCCCAACTCGTCTATCACGAAGAAGGCGAGATAGCCGGTTATGAGGGTGTTGATCGCATCGGTGTAGAGAAAGCGTCCGACCAGGAATCTGGTGACCCCCTCGTACCCGCGTGCCATCCTCCACGAAGTCACGATGCGGGCCATGACATCGCTCAAGCCGGGCATGGGCACCTTGGATGGGGAGCTCCGCTCAGTGATGAAGAAGAAGGACGGGAGCGCGAACGCGAGGAAAGCCGCGGCGATCGTCCTGAAGGTCGCCGCGTAGGACCACTCGAAGACGCTGAGCGTGACGATGCCGATCCCGACCCCGATGAACGACCCTACATAGCCGACGCCAACTCCGAGGCCGCTCACCCAGCCGCGGTTCGCCAGGGTGCTGACGTCCACCAGAAGGGCGTCGTAGACCACGGACCCGGTGTTGACGGCGACGATCGCCACCCACAGCAGTACGAGGGTGAGCGGAAGCGGACCCGTTGCCAACAAGGCCGTGCAGGTCACCGCTATCAGAGTCGTGGCGATCAGCGTCGGCACCCTGGCGCCTCTGACGTCGCTTCTCGCCCCAGCCCACGGGGCAATGAATATCACCACCGCTGCGGCCGCGGTGACGACGATCGTCAGTGGAGTTTCGGTCTGATCGACAGACAAGAGATACTCGGCGAAGTAGACCCCGAGCACGCCGAGGGCGAAGATCGTGTTGGCCAGGTCGTAGACAACCCACGAAACGACGGATCGGCGTGCCGGGAGTGGCGCGCTCACGCGGTCACGGCCGTCAGAATGTGACAGCGACCGATATCAGCTCTTCCCTGCCCAACATGCCCGCCGCGGCCTGAAGGGCATGGGACGCCTCCGAGAGCGGAAATTGATGTGAGACGAGGTCGTCGATCCTCGGATCCGAGCTGAGCTGGTTGGTCGCCCATTGGTAGCCGACCGTCGAGGCGCCCTTGGCGCCCCGGACGAGAAGTTGCTTTGCGACTATCACGTCGGAGAGGAAGTGCAGCGCCCTGTCCCCCTTTGTGGACGCAAGGATCACCCGGCCCCCGCTCCGGACGAGGTCGAGTGCCGTGAAGAAGGCCTCGGGATCGTTGGAGGTGACGTCTACGACGATGTCAGGCCTGCTTCCGAGCGCACTGGCGATCTCACCCCCGAGGTCGGTCTCCTCGATGTCGATTGCCAGGTCGGCACCGAGCTGCATGGCCAGGTCGAGACGGTCGCGATCGTGGGATAGCCCGCTGACTCCGACCCATCCGGCGCCCGCCGCCTTGGCCGCTATGAGGCACGCCAGGCCCCTGGGCCCCGGGCCGAGTATCAAAACGTCTTCGCCCGGCTTCAACGCTGGCAGTTCCACCGCCCAGGTGTGCCCGGACGCGAGCGGATGCACGAAGGTGGCGACCTCGGCGGGGACGTCATCGGTCACCGGATGGACGAGGGCGTTCGGGTCGAGGTATAGGAACTCGGCGAAACCTCCCCAAAGCCCCGGCGGCTCGATGGATGCGATCAGCCCGTACGAGTTCGAAGGCTTCCGGCTGACGCACGTGGCGAGGTTTTGTGTGCACCGGCGGCATCTGCCACACCGGATGCGCGGCTCGACAACGACCCGAGTCCCGACCGGGTAGGGGACCTGGGGCCCTTGCGCCGCGACCCGCCCTACCACCTCACTACCTGGGACGAGCGGATAGATCACGTCGCGGGCCTCGCCATTCCACACCTGGACGTCGGAGCCTGAGATCCCGGTGGCCTCGACGGCGAGCCAGCCGCCTTCCTCGCCGTTAGCCACAGGCACCTCGGTCAGTGAGAAGTGCTTCGGCTCGGTGAGCATCATCGCCCGGGCGCGGGTGCCAGCATCCATCGCCTGGCGAGTGTAAACCTCGCTCAAATCCTCCCGAACATCCCGGCAATGCGGGACACCCCAGCTTCGATCTCCGCCTCGGAGAGGGCGTAGGAGAGTCGCAAATACCCCGGCGCACCGAACGAGTCCCCAGGGACGAGGGCGGCACCCGTCTCCTCGAGGATCGACTCCGCCAGCGCCGCCGTCGTCGGGTGCGCATCGCTCAAGAACGCCGACACCTCCGGGAAGACGTAGAAAGCGCCCTCTGGTTCGATGCAGTCCACGCGGTCGATGGACGACACCATCTCGAACATCAACCGGCGCCGCCGATCGAAGGCCTGCTGCATCTCGTCCACGACTTCCTGAGGGCCTTGTATCGCTGCGAGAGCCGCCTTTTGGGCGATGTTGTTGACGTTGGACGTGGCGTGAGACTGGAAGCGGACCGCTGCATCGATCACGTCTTCGGGCGCGACCATCCATCCGACGCGCCAGCCCGTCATCGCGTAGCTCTTGGCCACACCGTTGATGAGGATCCAGGTGTCCAGACCTGGAGCGGCGGCTGCGATCGACGCCGCGGTGCCGCCGGGGTAGACGAGTCGCTGATAAATCTCGTCCGAAACGACCCAAATGCCGGCGTCGGCCGCCCATTCTCCGATTGCTCGGATCTCGGAGTGCGTGTAGACGGCTCCGGTCGGATTCGACGGGGAGACCATGACGAGCGCTCGAGTAGCCGGGGTCCGCGCCTCTTCGAGATCGGCCACCGACACCTTGAAACCTTGCCCGGTGGCGGTTGGGACCGGAATCGCCATGCCTCCGGCCAACGCGATGGCAGCAGGGTATGTGACCCAGTAGGGCGTAGGCAATAGGACTTCGTCCCCCGGATCGAGCAACGCTGCGAAGGAGTTGAACACGGCCTGCTTGGCGCCGTTGGTGATCATCACGTTCGAAGCGTCGACAGATACGCGGGAGTGGTCATATGTGTAAGCAGCGACTGCCTCGCGTAGCTCTCCCAGGCCCGCCGCGGGCGTGTAGTGATGATTGGCCGGGTCGAGGGACGCTTTCGTTGCAGCGGCGACTATGTGAGAGGGAGTGGCGAAGTCGGGCTCACCCGCGGCGAACGAGATGACGTCCCGGCCTTCGGCGACCATCTGACGCGCCCGTGTGTTTATCGCCATGGTGGCCGAACCCGGGAGGTGCGCCAGTCTTTGGGAGACTCGTTTCACCATGGCCGCACATTAAGCGGGCGTCGCCCTCGTCACGGCGCCGGGCCGTACCTCCAGTGGTCGACCACCCGACCATGGCTGTCGAGGATCATCACGATGTCCCCATCGTTGTTCCATACGGGAGAGCCGCCCGGGTCCCAGCCGGCGTCTGCGCTGGTGATGGTGAGGGTTTCGCCCCTCCGCAGCAAAGCGCCGTCCGGGAATCTGAATCGATGCCTCGAGGACTCGTCGCGGATAACCCATCCCCTCAAGTCGACATCGATGTCTCCTGCGTTGCGGATCGTCACCGTCTCGCTTGCGAGGTTGCTGCCATCGGCGCCTGGCGCATCGAACGTCGAGCGGGCGCGATCGATTGTCACCGCCGGCATGGGGCCGTCTTGGCAGGCGTCCTTGGCCCACAGCCCCAACCCTGCTGCTGCCGCACTTCGCTCGAGGGTCAGGAAGTCACCGGAGTCGGCCGTCGCGATGGCCATTCCCGCCTCAACCAATCCGCGGTTGACGTTGCGTTCACCAGCCCACACGACCGCGAGGGTGCGCCCGTATTGATCAAAGCCGTGGGTTTCCAGGCGCAACGGCCCCGCGGTCAGTGACTCTTCGAGGTGCCCTCGAGCCTCCGGGGCGAGGCACTCCCCGTTCTCGGGCGCGTTTATCCAGATGAGACGCACGTCGATCTGTCCGTCAGGTGTGAGCGCGCTGATCGTGTCGCCGTCGCTGACACTGGACACGATCACATCTCCGTCCAGTGGTGGCCGGGGCGGTGACGCTGCCGGTTGAC
>JBFFIL010000073.1:0-6853 GCA_041556535.1 Acidimicrobiia bacterium
ACTGCCTCCTACGTAGACCACACTGGGATCGGTGCCCAGCTCCTCGAGAAGCCTGAACTGGTCCTTGCCTCTGAGGAACCGCGAGATCGGGGTGTCGGGGTCCTCGATGTCGCCGAACCGGAGAGCGCCGACGGGGCAGGTGTCCACACACGCCGGCTGCATTCCCTTGTCGACACGTTGGACACAGAATGTGCACTTCTCCATCACGCCCTTGAAGTGGGCGCTGCCGGCGGTCAGACGCTGCTCCTCTCCCTGTAGCTGGTGCAGGTCCGAATTGCTGTACGGCGGAGTCAACCCGCCGGTGACCGGCTCGAGGTCGGGATCGTCGAACCGGACCTGATAGTCGGCAAACGCCTTCTCGGGCTTACGCCAGTTGAAGAAGTTGACGCCGTAGGGGCAGGCCACCTCGCAATAACGGCAGCCGATGCAACGTTCGTAATCGGTGAGGACGAGCCCGTCCTCCCTCTTGAACCGGGCGCCCACCGGGCACACCTTCACGCACGGAGGGTTCTCGCAGTGCTGGCAGGGACGCGGCAGGAAGGAGATGTTGGTGCTCGGGTATTCGCCCCGCTCGAAGCGGAAAACGTACATCCAGAAGACTGCGCTCGGGGTGTTGTTCTCCACCTTGCAGGCCTCCACGCATGCACGGCACCCCTGGCACCGTGAGAGGTCCACAGCCATCGCGTACCGGGTCACGCAGCATCACCCCCCTTCGTCACTTTGACTTTGACATGGAACGAAGCGTCCGCTGTCTGCCCGAAGTAGCCCTCGCTGGTGAAGTAGAGCTCGTTCGGCGAAGGCCCCGCACCTTTGCTCACCGGGTGTGTCCACATCCCAAAGTGGTGGGGCATTCCGACCACGTCGGGTCGGATTCCCTCGGTGAGCCTCAGCACCGTGACCACCGATCGCGTCTCGCCTGTCAGGGCGTTTTGCGACTCGACGGTCACGATGTCGCCGTCGACGAGGCCGAGCCGTTTGGCGGCGCTCGGGTTCATCTCGAGACGCTGCTTGCCGCTGATCTCCATCAGTAGAGGCACCATCGATGTGCGGGCCTGTTTGTGCTCGACGAGCTTGTAGCTGATGAGGGTGAACTCGTACTCGCTCGGGGAGCCATCCATGGTCAAGGGCCGGTATGTCGGGAACGCCGTGTAGTCGCGCCAGTAGATCTCATCGGCCCCCATCTCCCTCTGGAGACGCTGCGCCTTGAGCAAGCTCTCTCCATACAGGCGGTGGAGTGCGCCCCCGAACGGTGGATCGGTCACGTAGCCATATCGCTTTTCGGGTGAGAGGGGGCCCTTGATCCAGACCCCGTTCTGCTCGAAGTAGTCGATCCCCGACAGACCCTGGGCCTTCGCCCATCGATCGAAGATGTCACGTACCTGGGGCCGCGGCCCATCGGGTACGGCGTACTCGCTGTCGTCGATGCCCAGCTCGGAGTTGATTCGCTCGATGTAGCCGCCCTCACCGTTGAGCAGCCCCATGCGCTCGGTGAGGTCGAGATAGATGTCGATCTCGCCCCTCGACTCGAAGAGCGGGTCCATCGGTGGAAGGCGGAGGGTCTTGGCATCGATATAGCCATCGCCCGCCGAGATCGGTCCCTCGTACTTCTCGATGGTCGCAGACGGAAGGATGACATCCGCGTAAAGGTCTGCGGTCTCCGAAAGCCAGGGGCTGATGACGGCCATGAACTCGAACATCCCGTAGGTCTTCATGAAGTCCGGTTGGGAGGCGAAGGCCACCACCGGGTTGACCATGTGGAGAATCGCCATCCTGGGCAGCTTCTCCACCCCGTACTTCGCCGGATCCTGCATCACCTGCGTCACGAGCCCAGGGAAGCCGGTGTTGATCGGGAAGAACTTGGAGCCTTTCAAAGTGAAGTCGTACGGGGGCTCGCCAACTTTGATGTCCTCGAACGCCGCGTAGTTCTTGTCGATCTTCCAGGTGAAGTCGGCCAGCTGGCCTCCGACGGCCCCGACCGCCCCAACCAGCATCGTGAGCATCGTCATCGCCCTAAGCGCCTGGAAGCCGAGCTCCTGTTGCGCCATGTGATAGGCCATGATCCCGACGGGTCTGTAAGGCACCTCGACGCCGTCGACGACGATGGTGGCCCCGATGCTGGCCTTCTCCCCGAACTCGGCGGCGAGGTGTCTGATCGTCGAAGGATCAACGCCTGTGATCCCGGCCGCCCACTCGGGTGTGTACTGCTCCACGTGCTCGGTGAACAGCTGAAAGCCCGTCTTGTAGGTCTTTCCCGCCACCGTGTATTCGCCCTCGAGCGCGGGCTGGGTCGCCTGTGACGCGGGAACGGCCTTCCCGGTCGCCTCATCCCAGACGTACGCCTCGGCGGTCGCATCGTCACCTTCACCGACGGTTGCCCTGAAGATCAGCCCGTCCTCTCCGACGAGGTGCGGGGCGTTGGTGTGGGTGGTGAGGTAGGGCCGGTCCAGATAACCCCGCTTGATCAGCTCGTAGCTCATGGCGAGGGCCAGCGCCAGGTCGCCGCCTGGCCTTATCGGGACCCACTCGTCGGCGAAGGGGCCTGCGGGGCGAAGTCGAGGGTCGATCTGGACGATCTTCAGGCCGTTCTCTTCGCGGGCCTGAACCATCTGGCGCGGCCAGGTCAGCCAGCAGAACTTGTTGCCACCGGCGTTGGTGATGTTCCAACCCCAGGAGAGAATGTGCCTGGAGTTGACGAGGTCGGGGTGGAGCACTCCGTGGATGCCGATGGTGTACTCGACGGCCCGGTAACCGGTGTCCGAGCAGTAGGCGCCGTGACCCAACTTGCTTGCGCCGATCGTCTTGACGAAGGCGTTGTCGTAGAACTCTTTGGCCTTTGACCTCCCCTTCTGCCACAGGACCAACTTGGGATCCTCGGCGGCCACCTCGGCATATTTCGTTGCGACCATGTCGAGGGCCTCGTCCCATGACGCCTTTCTCCACTCGCCGGTGACGCCCTTGCCGTTCACCCGCACGAGCGGTGTTTTGACACGGTTCGGGTCGTAAATCGAGACGATCTGCGCCTGTCCCTTCGGGCACAAGGTGCCGTGGTTCCGGGGGTGACCGTCCATCCCCTCGAACATGACAACCCGCCCATCGATGCGGCGAGCAGCCATCCCGCAGTCCTGCTTGCCGATCCAGCACGTCGTGAAGACACTGTCCTCGACCGGTGCCAGGGAGAGGGAGCCGGCTCGGGCCACCGACTCAGTCGTGTCGAACAGGAACCTCGAAGCCGCAAGGGTCCCCCCCGCGGCTGCGCTGGCCTTTATGAAAGTCCGGCGGGTTAGCGTTACCACCGATCTCTCCTTTCGGTGCAACAACATTCGAACTGTCCTAGACCATGCGCATTTATGCACAAAGTCGGGAGTGGCAACGGACCTGATGCGAGTGGGACCAAAGACCCTTTGACTGCCTCCGCGGGAACGCACTTAGGCCCGCGTCGAGCGCATGTAGCACTGGTTCCGCTGGTTGTAAGGCCCGTCTCCCTGCATTCAGCGGAGGCGGACCCCAACCGGAGTTGCCAAACGGCTTCAGGCAGCCGTGATGGGCGTTGCTTGGGATGCAGGGGTCCCTCCCTCACCCGCAGGCCGGCAAGACGGCTGTTTGGCGCGAAGCGATCAGGGGACTTCTGGCCCTAACCGGCAACGAACGGGCGAGCGACAGTTGGCACCGACCTCCCTGAGAAGGTGGAAGGACTCCCAATGAAGGTTCTGGTGACCGGCGCCACCGGCTATGTCGGGGGTCGGCTCGTACCCATGCTCATCGATCGCGGTGTGGGCGTCCGCTGTATGACCCGCGATCCTGCTCGGCTCAATTTGGCTCCGTGGAGCGATCAGGTGGAGAACGTTGCTGGCAACGCCCAGGACATGGCCAGCCTCGACAGGGCTCTCCGTGGGTGCGAGGCCGCCTATTACTTGATCCATGCCATGGGCGACCCCGAAGAGGATTACGTCGAACAGGACCGACGCGCGGCTATCAACTTCGGGGCCGCGGCCGATCGCGCGGGACTGCGACGCGTGATCTACCTCGGAGCTTTGGGAAGCGACGACGACGACCTCTCGAGACATCTGCACAGTCGCCATGAAGTCGGTCGAACGCTCGCCTCGGGCGTCACCCCCGTCACCGAGCTCCGAGCAGCGGTCATCATCGGATCCGGATCCATGTCCTTCGAGATGATCCGCCACCTGACCGAGTTGTTCCCTGTGATGTTCCGTCCCCAGTGGGTGCGCACCAGATGCCAGCCGATCGCGGTGCGCAATGTCCTCGAGGTCCTGATCGCAGCGCTTGATGAGGACGATGCGAACGACCACGTGTATGACATCGGCGGACCGGACGTGTTGACCTACGAGGAGATGATGCAGGCATACGCGAGCGTGGCCGGCTTGAAGCGACGACTGGTCATCCCGCTGCCCCTTTTCAGCGCCCGGCTGGCACCGTTGTCGATCAGCGTCCTCACCCCGCTGCCGAGGAAGATGGTCCGGCACCTCATCCAAGGCCTGCGCAACGACGTCGTGGTTCGACGCCCGTCCCCTCCTGGCTTCGACTCGTCGACGCTCATCAGCTACCGCGAGGGAGTGCAGCTTGCCCTCACTCGAATCTCGGAGGAGAACGTGGCGACCCGATGGTCGGATGCGATGACCCAGCCGGAGCTGCCGTTGCCCGGCGACCCACGCTGGTCGGGTGCGGTGATGGAAGTCGATCGGAGGACCGTCCGCTCATCGGCATCCGCGGATGACATGTTTTGGGCGGTGACTCGGATCGGCGGCGATGTCGGCTACTACTCGATGGACTGGGCGTGGCGCCTACGGGGCTGGTTTGACAGCCTCATTGGCGGTGTCGGCCTGCGCCGAGGGCGGCGACATCCGGTTGAGCTGCGGCAAGGCGAGGCTGTCGACTTCTTCCGGGTCGCCGAGGTAAACCCGGGGAAGCGCCGTCTGACGCTTCGAGCGGAAATGAAGGTGCCTGGCACCGCCTGGATCGGATGGAGTGTCGAACCGACCGACGATGGCTCCAGGCTGATCCAGACGGCCAGGTTCGTTCCTCGGGGTTTGCTCGGCCGGCTCTACTGGTGGGCCCTCCTGCCCTTTCACGCTCCCATATTCCGGACAATGGCCCATCGGATGGCTGCAGCCGCCGAGCAACGAGAGCGGCTGCAACTCCGAGTCGAACAAGAGCAACCTGAGCCAACAGAGGGCTGACCTGACCAGGGACTTCCCGCTGCTCGAGACTCATTCGGCCAAGAGCTCGTACAGCTCCCATGTGTCGTCGAACCCCTTGAGGGTGTGTTCGCCGGCCGACTCGAACTCGTGGTCGGAGCCGAGCACGAGATCACGCAGAGATCTGGTCACGAAGATGGCCCCGTCGTCGGCCGCTTGCTCCACTCGAGAGGCAAGGTTGACAACTGCCCCTGAGACGTCCTCGCCACGAACTTCGACCTCCCCGGCGTGGAGACCGGCTCGAATGGCTATGCCTTTGGCCGCCAGGTCCCTCCGGAGTGAGGCTGCAGCGGTTATGGCTCGTGTTGGAGTGCTGAAGGTGGCGAGCACACCGTCTCCGGTGTGTTTCACGATGGTGCCACCGGCGCCCCCTACGACCCGCTCCGCGATGTGATCGTGCGAGTCCAGTTGGGAACGCCACTTCGAGTCACCTGCGGAAACCGCGGAGCGGGTGGATTCGACGATGTCGGTGAACAGGATCACCGCGAATGCCCGCTCGACCGGGACCCGTACGTCAGCGTCGGCGAGAAACCTGATCTGCGCATCGGCAATCTCGCGCCAGTTGTCACCCGCCCAGAACATGTG
The DNA here is from genome assembly GCA_041556535.1 of Acidimicrobiia bacterium. Taxonomy (GTDB): domain Bacteria; phylum Actinomycetota; class Acidimicrobiia; order Spongiisociales; family ZC4RG35; genus JAWWBL01. The sequence continues at coordinate 5,799 of JBFFIL010000073.1, forward strand.
ATCCTCGCCTTCGAACTCCACGAGCGTCGCGTGAGGGATGAGCTCGGCGAGGACTCGCGAATAGCCGACGTGGAACCGTGATCGGTCATCCACGGAGTGGGTGATGAGAGTCGGCGCAGTCACCCTGGGCGCCAGGTGAGTCACGTCCACGTCGGCGACGCTTTCGATCTGGCGCTGGTGGACGTCGCGTGTGCCGACCATGCGTTGGAAGCTGGGAAGCGATGCGAGAACCTCAGGTTGATCCTTCAGGCTCGGCGACGTCCGAACCCAGGCATCGTCAACGGTCACCCCTACGGTGTCGACCGGAAACAGGGCGGTCGACTGGCCCTCACCCGCCGGGTTGAGCACGTTGGCTCGCTCGGTCGCCCCGGCGCCCACCCGAGAGCTCGCAAGCACGACCCGTGTAACGCGGTCCGCGAACATTGTGGCGAAGGCCACAGCGAGCTGCGCGCCGAAGTCGAAGCCCAGCAAGCCTGCTCGTTCGACTCCTGCATCGTCCATGACGGCCTTGATGTCGAGTGTCCTCTCGGCGATGGAAGGAGGATCGGTGAAGCCGTCGGATAGTCCGTTGCCTCGATGGTCGAACAGGAGAATGCGCAGATTGGCCGCGAGGCGCTCGTAGTACTGGCGAAGCCTCAAGAACTCCCAGTACCCCTCGAGATGGCCCAGCGAAGCGGGCACCAGGACAACCGGGGGACCGTCACCGAAGTCCTGATAGGCGATACGAACACCGTCATCTGCGATGACGAACCGGACCTCTGGCACATCCATGCAGAGAAACTACCCATCCCCCGGGTCGACGAGCCCCACCCTTGCCGGCCGGACAAGTCATGGGTCGTCGCTTTAGCCTCTCACCGTGTCCGTCTTGCAAGGAGGTTCGTCGTGGCGCAGATGTGGAATCCGGTGAAGCGGGTGGCCGACTCGGCACTGGGGGCCTTTGGCCCAGGGAACTTCGGTCGAAGGGCCGAAGCCTTTGCGAGCGTGTTTGGGACTCCGGGGTTCCTCATGGGTCAGACTCTCTTCGTTCTGGCGTGGATAGCCGTCAATGGCGTGGC
>JBFFIL010000074.1:0-6785 GCA_041556535.1 Acidimicrobiia bacterium
CGGCGCCCACTTCGCTGACGCTCGAGCGCTCCTCGATTACGGGTTCCACGATCTCGGCATGATTGGATCGCTCAGCTTCGACACGAGATACCAGTCCGCATACCCGCGCACCGACCCCGCTCCGCTCGTCAAGGCTGCCGGGGCCGAGGCACTCATCCATCTGTCAGCCGCTATAAGTGAAGCCCCTGGCGCCGGCGACGAGGAGCCTGCCGTGGTAATCGTCAACTCTTCCAGGCGCCTTCCCGAGCCCGCGCCGTCCTCGGTCGGAGCTGCGTTCCTCTACTGGTTCCACATGGCTTTCGGAAGTGACTGAGATCCCATTCGCCTCGATGGTGGTCGACCACGTGGAGATCGCTTCGCGCGTATCCGAGTTGGGGAAGGCCCTCACCCGCGATTACAGGGACCGGGAGCCTCTCTTCGTGGTCCTGCTGAAGGGAGCAGTTCCCTTCGCGGCCGACCTGGTAAGGGAAGTGGCGACACCTTCCGAGGTCGACTTCCTCGGGCTCAATCGGTTCGGCGACGGCGGCCGGATCGGTATCTCGATAGATCTGTCCACCCCGGTCTACGACAGGAACGTCGTGATTGTCGAGGACATCATCGACACGGGACTGACTCTGGCGGTGCTGCGGCGGATGATTCTCGACAGAGGCGCCGCGTCGGTCGCCACGGCTGCACTGCTCGACAAGACCGCGCGTCGGGTCACCGATGTGCCGATCGAGTACCGGGGGTTCGAAGTCGGGGACGAGTTCCTGATCGGCTACGGACTCGACTGGAAGGGCCTCTACCGCAACCTCAGGTCGATCTGGGCCTTTCTGGATATGGAAGCCTTCGTCGAAGATCCATACGTATTGGCCAGACACCTGCATCTCGACTGAGGCCCCTGGACGGCAGCCGGTGATAACCTCAGCCACATGGCCGACAATGGAGCCCGCGTCCCGCTCGAAATCGTTGGAGTGAGGGTCGAATTGCCGTCGAATCAGCCAATAGTGCTCTTGAAGGAACAAGACGGCGGGCGCTTTCTGCCGATTTGGATAGGGGCCAACGAAGCAACGGCCATCGCCACCGCCCTCGAAGGGGTGCAGCCGGTGCGCCCACTGACGCACGATTTGATGCGCTCGGTGCTCGATGCCTCCGGCGTTCTCCCCATCAGGGTGGTGATCACGGAGATGAGAGACTCGGTCTTCTACGCCGATCTGGCCCTTGACGTCGCCGGTAAGGAGATTCGAGTGTCCTCGCGTCCGTCCGACGCTATCGCGCTGGCAGTCCGCACCGGCACTCCCGTGTTCGCCTCGCCGGACGTTCTCGATGATGCCGGCGTCCACTTCGAAGAAGAAGACGAAGAAGACGAGGTGGCTCGGTTCCGCGAGTTTCTGGAAGAGGCAACAGCCGAGGACTTCCTCCGCGGCGAGAACCTCGAGTGACCCCACTTCGCCGAATCCAGTTCGGTCTGACCGTCCTGGGTGCAGTCATAGCGGCCGGCACGGTCGGCTACGTCCTCATCGAAGGCGTCGGCCCTTTCGATGCCTTCTACATGGTGATCATCACCATCACGACCGTGGGCTTCGCCGAAATCTTCGACATGAGCGATGCGGCCCGCCTGTGGACGCTGGCTGTTCTAGCGGTCGGATTCGGCGTGTCTCTTTACACTGCAGGCGCGTCCATCGAGTACGTCCTCGATCTCGGCACAGGTCGAAGGAAGCGGAGAATGCAGAGCCAAGTCGCAAGGTTGAGTGGCCACATCATTGTTTGTGGGTTTGGACGCGTCGGGAAGGGCACCTGGCAATCGCTGAAAGGCCTTGGAGAGGATGTCGTCATCGTCGACTCAGACCCTGACCGCGTCGACTCCGCGCAAAGCGCCGGCGCTCTCGTGATCCACGGTGACGCCACCCACAACGATGTCCTCCAACTGGCGGGCATCGAATCGGCGCAGTCTTTGGTTGCGTGTGTGGCGGACGACTCGGACAACCTCGTGATCGCCCTGTCGGTCAAGGCGCTCCGCCCCTCCCTTCGGGTGATATGCCGGGCGACCGAGCCGGAGTCGGAAAGGAAGCTGAGGCTGGCCGGAGCGGACGCTGTGGTCGCTCCGCAGGCCGTCGGAGCCGAGCGGCTCGCCCTCATGGCCACGCAGCCGGAACTGGCTCAGATCTTCGACGTCGTCGTCGATGGCAGCCCTCTCGAGTTTCACGTCGAGGAGCTCGACATCGACCCCGGGTGCGAGGTCGCGGGAAAGACGCTGCGCGACTCCGAGATCCGGCAGACGAGCGGCGCGCTGGTGATCGCCCTGGAGGAGCAGAAGGAGCGCATAACGGTCAACCCGGACCCCGACGTGAGACTCTCAGTGGGAGACCGTCTTGTCGTGGTGGGAACACGAGAGCAGGTCGACAAGGCCGCGCTCCTACTCAAGTCTGGCGGCTGAGTTATCCACAGGAAACATTGACAGCGGCATCGGCATGCCGTTAGCTTTCCCCTCGGCGGAGTTACACGCGTGTAACCCGGAGGAACGTTGATGACCCGAGAGATCGAAGTAGAGGGCCTTCGAGCCCCACAAGTCTGCAATCTGGTGGGGATCACCTACCGGCAGCTCGACTATTGGGCGCGCACGCAGTTGATCGTGCCCACACTGCAGAAGGCGACCGGATCGGGGTCGCAGAGGCTCTACTCTTTCACCGACGTGGTCCAACTCAAGGTCATCAAGCGCCTCCTCGACGCAGGGATGAGCCTGAAGAAGATTCGCTCCGCCGTCGACATACTTCGGGAGCAACTCGACTCCGACCAGCCTCTGGCAGACGTGACTCTCCTCAGCGACGGCCAGACCATCTACGCAGCTCACTCCGAACAGGAAGTTGTCGACGTCTTCCGCAGAGGCCAGGGCGTGTTCGGGATCGCCATAGGTCCGGTACAGGACGAGGTGGAGGGAGCGATCCACCAGCTCTTCCCCGATCCGACCGAGTTCGCCGGGGTTATCGAGGCAGGAGCCCCCTGAGCACCGATCAACCGAAGGCTTACGAAATCGACTTCGCTCACAACAGCGAGCGGCAGTTCGCCCTTCTCCTCGACTTCTACGGCGTTCCTTGGGACTACGAACCGAGGTCATTCCCAATCGAATTCGACGACGACGGGGCTCCCACCAAGTACTTCACGCCTGACTTCTATCTGCCTGATGATGACCTCTTCATCGAGATAACAACCATGAACCAGAAGCTGGTGACCAAGAAGAACCGGAAGGTGCGGCGGCTCAAGGCCCTCCACCCCGACGTCAACTGCAAGGTCTTCTACCAGCGTGACTATCTCCATCTGGTCGTCAAGTACGGGCTGGAAGAGCCCGACCATCTAGAGGAGCTCTCAGCTCCCACACGGATGCCGGGCCGCCCGGAGATCGTGCGCCTGGAGGATCGCGGCGAACGTCTGACTGGATGAACCGATCACCCCTCCACGAGGTCAATGCTGCCCTCGGCGCCCGGTTTGTCGACTTCGGCGGCTGGGAGATGCCCGTCCAGTATGAGTCCGTTCTCGCCGAGCACAGAGCGGTGCGGGAGGGCGCGGGGTTCTTCGACGTCACACACCTCGGTCGATTCGAGTTGTCCGGATCGGGAGCGCACTCGGCACTCAAGAGCCTTCTCAGCAACGACATCGACCGGATCGAGCCCGGGCGGTCCCAATACACGATGATGCTCAATTCGGCCGGTGGGATCATCGACGACATGATCGTCTGGTGGTGGGAGGCTGATCGCTACTGGGTTCTTCCCAACGCGGCGAACCACCAGCGTGTGATGTCGGTCTTCGCCACCCAGGGCGGGTGTGAGGTCGACGACCTCCAAACGAAGACGGTGATGGTTGCGCTTCAAGGTCCGGATGCCCCCGGTGTGTTCGATGAAGTGCTCGGCGCAGCACCGAAGCGGTTCCGCACCGAGGCGATCGTGTGGGAGGGCGGCCACGTCTCGATGGCAGGCACCGGATACACGGGGGAGAGGGGAGGCGAGATCTGCACAGACCCCAACTCCGGAGTCAAGCTCGTCGAGGCCTTGGTGGAGGCTGGCGTCACTCCGTGCGGGCTGGGCTCTCGCGACACTCTCCGGCTCGAGGCTGGGTTGGCGCTTTGGGGCGAGGACATCGACGAGACCACCACGCCACTGGAGGCAGGGCTCGGGTTCGCGGTTTCTATGGATCACGACTTCGTCGGGAAGGCGCCGCTGGTCCGGCAATTGGAGGACGGTGTGGAGCGGGCCCTGGTCGGGTTCATACTCGACGAGCGAGGTGTGCCCCGGCACGGGTACCGGGTCAGGACGGCCGGTGGCGGCGTGGGCGAGGTGACGTCGGGGAATATGAGCCCCATGCTCGGCGAAGGCATCGGCATGGCCTACGTCTCGCCTCCTCCCACCTCCGCCGAGTCGGTCGAAGTCGAAATCCGTGGGAGATGGGTCTCTGCCCGACTGGCAAAGCCTCCTTTCCACAAGTCGGTGTCCTGAGATTCGGACGCTGTCTGAGCCGTTCGGCGGCCCTCCGGGCCAAATGAAACGCTGTAGGGACCGCATTTGGTCCCCACAGCATTAGGTTCGCGGATATGCGGTCGGTGACGAGAGCTGAGCCTCACGATCAGATCGGGACGGAATTGGTCAGGGAGTGGGTGCCGGCGGGGGAGCCTCGTGCCGTCGTCATCCTGGTTCACGGGATGGCCGAGCACTCGGGTCGGTACGAGCGAACGGGCGATCTTCTCTCGGAAGCGGGGTTCCACGTCCGCTCCTTCGACATGATCGGTCATGGTGGGTCCGGTGGCGCGCGTGTCGACATCGACGACTGGAATCGGTTCCATGACCAGGTCCATGACCAAATGGAGTGGGCACACGAACGGGGCCGGCCGGTGGTCTTGATGGGCCATTCCCTGGGCAGCCTGCTCGCGGTCGGCTATTGCCTCGAGAATCGCCACCAACCCCGCCTGATGGTGCTGACCGCTCCCACATTCGGCGGTGGTGCGGCGTGGCAGCGGATACTGTCCTCAGTCCTCTCACGGGTACTCCCAACCGTCTCCATACCCCACCGTTTCGATGCGTTCATCTCAAGCGACCCTGCAGTGGGGGAGCGGTATGTCGCAGATCCCCTCGTGCACCCAAAGGCGACGTTGCGGATCGGCCATGCCCTGTTCGAGGCGATGGACCGCGCCAAGGAAGGCGTCGGCTCACTCACCGTCCCCACCCTGGCCCTTCACGGCGGGGACGACCGACTCGTGCCGACACACACGTCAGCGTTCATCGCCGACCTCCCGAAAGTGGAGCGGCGGGTGTACCCGGGCCTTCACCACGAGATACTCAACGAGCCCGAAGGGCCCGAGGTGGTCGCCGACATCGTCGCCTGGATCAACGACAGGATCTGATGCCCCTTCCCATGGGTCTGGCCAGATTCAACAGAAGATTCAGCAACTTGATCATCAGACCATTCGCCGCTCGTCTCCCATGGTTTGCGGTGATCCACCACACCGGGAGGGTCAGCGGAGAGCGATACTCGACGCCCGTCATGGCGTGGAAACAGGGCTCGGTGATCCTGGTGGCCCTCACCTATGGATCAGATCTCGACTGGCTCAAGAACGCACGCAAGAGCGACAGCATGATGACCGTCCGCGCGAGGACCCATACGGTCGGAGCTCCGAGGCCCTTGAGCACAGCAGATGGGATGCGGCGGGTACCCGCTGTCGTCCGACTGGGCCTCAATGCCCTCGATGTCGAAGAGTTCGTCGAATTCCCGATCCGCTAGTCGGCCCAGCGCATCATCACCTTTGCCGACTCGGCTCCCTTCAGAACCGCAAAAGCGTCATCGAACCCCTCGGCGGGGAACCGGTGCGTGATGACCGGGCTGATGTCGATGCCCGACTCGATGAGGACGTTCATCTTGTACCAACTGTCGAACATCTCCCGGCCGTAGATGCCTTTCAGGTTGAGCATGTTGAAGATGACGATCGACCAGTCGATGGCGAATGGCTCGGACGGGATCCCGAGGATCGCGATGTTTGCTCCGTGGATGGTGTTCGCCAGGACGTCTTCGAACGCCGTTGGGCTGCCCGACATCTCTAGAGCCACGTCGAATCCCTCCAGCATTCCCAATTCCTTTTGGACCACATGGAGGTCCTCGCTCCGGATGTCCACAGCCCGAGATGCCCCCATGCGCCTCGCAATTTCGAGCCGGAAGGGGTTGACATCGGTGACGACGACGTTGCGGGCGCCTGCGTGGGCCACGACGGCGGTCGCCATCAGCCCGATGGGCCCTGCGCCGGTGATGAGGACATCCTCACCAAGCACCGGGAATTTGAGCGCCGTGTGGACTGCGTTGCCGAAGGGATCGTACAAAGCGGCCACCTCAGGGTCGATCCCATCCACGTGACGCCAGACATTCGATTTCGGGATGACCACGTAGTCGGCGAACGCACCGGGGATGTTCACTCCGATTCCCTTCGGGTTCTGGCAGAGGTGGCGTCTGCCCGCCAGGCAGTTCCGGCAGTGCCCGCAAACCACATGGCCTTCGGCGCCAACGAACTCGCCCTCGACAAACCCGGAGACGTTCTGGCCAAGCCCTGCAATGTGCCCGGAGAACTCGTGGCCGACGGTTATCGGCGTGGGGATGGTGTCGCGAGCCCAGTCGTCCCACTCGTAGATGTGAAGGTCGGTCCCGCATATGCCGGTCGTGTGAACCTTTACCAAGACCTCATCCGGGCCAGGAGAGGGGACAGGCGTGTCTTCGAGGCGCAGACCCCTCTCGCCTGCATGTTTGACCAGCGCTCGCATACCCACCCCACGCAC
>JBFFIL010000075.1:0-6732 GCA_041556535.1 Acidimicrobiia bacterium
CACGTCGTCAGCGGTGACTGCCAGCGCTCCCTCCATCCGGTCGGCGGCGCCGACGCCGGGGAAGAAACCCTTGAAGATGTCTGCGAGTCTGAAGACGACGAACGCCACCACCGCGCCAGGCCACAGCCCGAGGCCGATCAATGCGATGAAAGTCCCCGCAGCCTCGTCCACCACGATCCAGCTGGCGTCACCCTCCGCAGCGAGCGGGCGCACCGATGCCACACTCAAGGCAACCATCGCGACGGCTGAGGCAATCTGCAACGGCCACGCCAGGGCCTGGAAGGCGAGAAAGGCCATGGCGGCCGCGAACAGCGACCCGACCGTCCCCGATCCCGCGTCCGACCCTCTCAGCCTCCGGAGAAGCAAGCCGGTGCCGAACCACGAGGCGAACACACGGTGCATCGTCGGCGAGCCTAGGACCGCGAATCGTTACTCTGTGGAGGATGGATGCTGCCTCTCACATCTGGCGTGACGGCGAGTTGGTCCCGTGGGACGACGGCTCGGTCCACTTTCTGTCCCATGTCGTCCAGTACGGAACCGGGGTGTTCGAAGGCATCAGGGCATACAACACGCCCGACGGCACCGCCGTGTTCCGTCTCCACGAGCACATGGCGCGTCTGGAGGCCTCGGCGTTGGCCTACGCGATCCCGATGAAGTGGAGTGCCGACGAGCTCGACGCCGCCACCATCGATCTGCTTCGGGCAACCCGTCTCGAGTCGGCATACATTCGCCCGCAGGTGTTCTACGGGATGGGGACGATCGGTCTCGATCCGTCCGGCAACGAGGTCCACACGATGATCGGCGCCTTCGAGTTCGGTGCCTACCTCGGATCGGAGGGAGTAGCCAAGGGCATCACAGCGATGGTGTCCAGTTGGCGCCGAATCTCTCACGCCAGCCTGATCCCAACCGCCAAGGGATCTGGTGGCTATCTCAACTCGCTGCTCGCCAAGCAGGAGGCCACGCGTGGCGGCTATGGCGACGCCATCATGCTCAATGACGGAGGCTCGGTGTCCGAGGGCAGCGGGATGAACCTGTTCACCGTGAGCGACGGGGTGGTCTATACGCCGTCAGTCTCCTCGGGGATCCTCGAGGGGATCACGCGGAACTCGGTCATCGAGCTCCTCGAGACCGAGGGAATCGAGGTCGTCCAGACCGAGCTCGCCCGAGGAAGCCTCTATACGGCTGACGAGGTGTTCCTGACCGGGACCGCTGCGGAGGTGACGCCCATTCGCGAGATCGATGATCGGCCGATCGGCACCGGGGAGCCCGGACCTGTCACTAGAAAGGCGCAGGAGCTTTTCGGCGCGGCGGTGATGGGCAAGTTGGACGAATTCAGGCACTGGCTCTCCTTCGTCTGATGGGCCAGCAGCCCAACATCGAGGTTGCCGAAGAGGACCGCCCCCGTCCCGTCCCCGAGCCGGGACCGTCCGTCAGGTGGCGCTCCAACAAGCCCGGAGTCCCGTCGAGCCCCGAGGACGTGCCGGCTTTCGCCCGCACCGGCCCGGACCCCGGCTGGGCGCTGAAGCTGATCGCGGCGACCGAGCTGCCCGATCCCGACCCGAGGCTCCGTGAGGTGATCATCGGCTTGGTGCTGGCGCGTGCCGCCGCGATGGGCCGCGCCGCGATACCCGAGGACATCGATGCGGCGCTCGTCGTCTGCGGATTCGGCGAACTGGCAGGAGGGGACCTGGTGGAGCGCAGGGAGCGATGGCTGGCAGCCGTCGCCCACGACATGCGCCCGGGACAGACGGCGGTCGCCGAAGTGGAACCGCACGTCCTGGTTCAGAAGCCGGAGCAGATCCGCCATGCCTACAAGCTGACCGGGACGGGTCGCTGAACCGGCTGCCCCATGAAGATCGTTCGCATCAAGGCAGGTGACGACATCGCCTACGGCGTGGCGGACGCCGAAGGGGTGCTTGTCTACAAGGGGTCCCCTTTCGTCGCATGGGAGCCCACCGAGACCGTGGTTCCGTGGCCCTCAGTGAGCTTGCTGGCGCCCGTCCTGCCCACGAAGGTGATGTGTGTCGGCAAGAACTACGAGGATCATGCCGACGAGATGGGTGGCGACCTGCCCGAGGAGCCCCTTGTCTTCATGAAACCGGCGACCTCGGTGATCGGCTCCAACGCGAATGTCGTGCACCCGGCGATATCGAGGGAAGTCCATCACGAGGCGGAGCTAGCGGTAGTCATAAGCAGGCCTGCGAGAAACATCAAGGCGGAGGACGCCTCCAAGTACATATTCGGCTACACGGCTGCAAATGACGTGACAGCGAGGGATCTCCAGAGCCGGGACGGCCAGTGGACGAGGGCGAAGGGGTTCGACACATTCTGCCCTCTCGGCCCCGCCATCGAGACCGAGTTGGATCCGCTGGAGAGGCTGGCCGTCATCTGCAAGGTCAACGGCGAGGTCCGTCAGGCCGGATTCACGTCCGACATGGTGTTCGGAGTCGCCGAGATCCTCGAGCACATAACGGCGTTCATGACGCTCCTGCCCGGCGACGTGATCCTGACCGGGACCCCGTCCGGGGTGGGGAAGGTCGAACCTGGGGACCTCATGGAGGTGGAGGTCGACGGCATTGGTGTTCTCGCGAACCGCGTGGTCGCCCCATGAGTGTCCGGGTGCGGATGGCCCCGTCGCCCACCGGCTACCTGCATGTTGGAACTGCAAGGGCAGCGCTCTTCAACTGGTTGTACGCCCGGCATCACCGCGGGGTCTTCATAGTCAGGATTGACGACACCGACCAAGAGCGCTCGACCCAGGAGTACGAGGACGAGATCCTTGCCTCGCTGCGTTGGCTGGGCCTGGATTGGGATGAGGGCGCCGGTGTGGGCGGGCCTCACGGCTCATATCGCCAGTCCGCCCGGTACGACCGGTACCGCACGGCCGCCATCGAGCTCGTCGAGTCCGGGCGCGCCTACTACGACGAGCGGTCCGCAGAGGAGCTCGACGAGCTCCGAAAGCGGGCGAAGTCCGAGGGAAGGCACCCTGGCCACTACATCCGCAGGCCGGATGTGGCAGCCGATTCAGGACCGATACGGCTCGCCATACCCCAGGATGAGCGGGTGGTGTTCGATGACGTCGTCAGGGGGACGGTCTCTTTCGAGCCGCAGGACCTGGATGACTTCGTGATCCTCCGCAGCGACGGAAGCCCCACGTACCACCTGGCCTCGACGGTCGACGACGTCGACTACGAGATCAGCCACGTGGCCAGGGGAGAGGACTTGCTGCCTTCGACGCCGAAGCACATCGTCCTCACCCGAGCCCTCGGGCACGACGCTCCGGTCTATGCACACCTTCCGCTCCTTTTCGGCACTGATGGGCGAAAGCTCTCGAAGCGGCATGGGGCCACTGCACTCAACGACTACCGGTCACGTGGCTACCTCGCCGAGGCCGTGTTCAACTATCTGGCCACACTCGGCTGGTCTCCGGACGCCGACACGACCATCTTTTCGAGGGAGACGGCGATCGAGGCCTTTGACCTCGAGGATGTGAACAAAGCCCCCGCTGCTTTCGATCCGGACAAGCTGGCATGGATGAACGGCGAGTATGTGAGGGGCTTGGCGCCTGAGGACTTCAACACCGCCGTCCGTCCTCATGTCGAGACAGCGATGGGACGCGGTCTGGCGGAGGAGGAATGGCGGCAATTCGAGCAGATCTCCTCTCTGGTCCAGGAGAGGACGAAACTGTTCCCGGAAGCGGGGGAACAGGTCGTCTTCCTGTTCAGCGATATCGAGAGCTACGACGAGAACTCGTGGCAGAAGGTGATGGCCAAGGAAGGTGTCGCGGAGATCCTCGATGAGGCCCTCCGTGCCCTGTCCGACCTCGAGGCCTGGACCGCCGCGGGCCTGGAGACGGCGCTCAGATCGATGATCGAGAAGATCGGCGTCGGGGCCGGTAAGGCGCTCCAGCCGATAAGGGTTGCAGTGACCGGGTCGTCGGTGAGCCCGCCGCTGTTCGAGTCTCTGGCCGTGCTGGGCCGGGACCGCTCCCTGGAACGGATCGCCCGCGCTCGCGAGGAGTTGGGATGAGGACCGCCCGGGCGTAGTCTCTCCCCATCCAAAGGTCCCGTCGTCCAGAGGCCTAGGACGCCGGCCTTTCAAGCCGGAAACGCCGGTTCGAATCCGGTCGGGACTGCTGAATCTCCCCCTGGCGGAACGCGAAGAGCTCCGCCTGACCCAGTCGTTGCGAGGACTGGGGGACACTCGTGCCGAGTGACGGCATCCGTCGATCTGGTGGCCGTGGATCGATTCTACGACCCCCCGAACTCTGCGATCACCTCGCCGAACGCCTCGATGGATCCTTCGAGGGCGACGTCCGCGAGCCTGACGATCGAATGCGATGCGCCCGCATCGGAGTACGCGCCGAAGAGGGCGATGTGGTCGTCGACCGTTCCTGCATTGAAGCGGGCCGAGTACTCGTCCACCGAGACGTTGCGGCTTCTGACCGCGTCGACCCTCGATCGCAGGTCGGCCCGGTTGGATGCTGCCAGAGCCGTGGTCAGGTGGGTCATCTCGACCTCCGAGGGGTCGCGGTCCACGGCGTCACAGTGCCTCGCGAGTATCTCGGTCTTCCTCCGGACATCGGCCGGCTTGCCGAAGACGTTTGCTGCATCTGCATACTCGGCCACCAGTCGGAGAGTCGTCTTCTCGCCCCCTCCGCCGACGAGGATCGGTATCCGGTCCCGGACCGGCCTCGGATAGCAGGTGAGCTCGGATGCCGAGAAGGTCTTGCCCTCGAACGCCGGCGAGCCCTTGCCCCACAGGAGAGGAAGCATCTGCAGAGTGTCCTCGAGAGCAGCGAAGCGCTCCGAGGGCGGTGGAAACGGCAGCCCGTACGCCTCGTGCTCCCTCCGGTCCCAGGCCGCGCCGATGCCACAGATCGCTCGTCCGTTCGACAGGGCGTCGACGGTCGCGACCATCTTCCCCATCACGACGGGATGACGGTGTGTGATTCCGGCCACCATCACTCCGAGACCCATCCGTGTCGTGGCACCGGCCAGATAGGAAAGGGTCGTGAACGCCTCCGGCATGTCCTCCCACGGGCGCCCAACCGCCGGGATCTGGCGGAAGTGGTCCATCACCCAGATGTCTCTGAAGCCCGCGGCCTCCGCTCGCACCGCTATGGAGGAGAGCTGGGTGCCCAGGTCCCCGTCCGGCCAGTCGAAGCGACTCACGATCAGGCCGAAGGTGTGCGCAGCGTTGGAGGTGGGCGGCCCCGGCTCGGCCAGTTCCGCGACGATGGGGGTGACCGCGGCCGTCGGTTGCTGGGTGTGCACGCCGTCGAATCCCTCGTGCTCGAGTTGGTCCTTTGCGCCGGTGAACCTCGCGAACTGTTTGCGAAGGACGGCTTTGGGGATGGACCTCGGCCGGGCGTCATTGCGGCGCTCGCACTCCTCGAGCGGCGTGTCGAACATCACCGCGTACGCGGGCAACGCGCCTTCGTGTGCCACGCCCACCCAGCGCCGCCGGTCGTCGGGACTCAGGCCGGTTGTGTCGATGACCGTCGTGAGCTTCCGTTTCACCCGCTCGAGGACGATGGCCTCGAGCAGGGCGAAGGCCGCCGTCCCGGCTGACTGGTCGTCCTCGTCGATTCCGGCCATCGCTCGTAGTGCGTCCGAGGACACGACTTCGTTGCGGGCGAAGTGATCCAGAGCCCATGTCGTCTTGCCCGCCGACGCAGGACCCACCAGAACCACAACACACGGGGCCGGGAGTCGGAGTTCCATCGGTGAGGTTTCTAGTCCGTCCCCCGGTAACCTGGTGGCGTGACCGACACTCCCGCCGCACCGTTTGGCTACCTCGCCACGGCGATGATCTCCCCGTTCACACCGGACGGCGCCGTTGACCACGATCAGGCGTGGAGGCTCGCCCGCCACCTCTCCGACCACGGAACCGACACGCTGGTGGTCACCGGGACCACCGGAGAGTCACCGACCCTCACCGATGACGAGAAGCTCGCCCTCTACAAGACGGTGGTCGACTCCGTCAAGGACAAGGACACCAAGGTGATAGCCGGGACGGGAACTTACGACACAGCGCACTCGGTCGAGATGACCGAGCGTGCTGCCGAGTTCGGAGTCGACGGCGTCCTCGCCGTGACGCCCTACTACAACAAGCCGACCCAAGGCGGGCTGGTGGGCCACTTCACTGCCATCGCGGACGTGGGAGTGCCCGTGATGGTCTACAACATCCCGGGTCGCACCGGTCGGCTGATCGAGGTCGAGACCCTGGCGACCCTTGCCGGTCACCCCGGGATCGTTGCCACCAAGGATGCGGTGGAGAGCCTCGACTTCACCTCCAGCACGATCAACCAGGTCCCCGGCTTGCCCGTCTACTCGGGTCAGGACAGCCTTACCCTTCCGATGCTGTCGGTGGGCGCCGTAGGCGTCGTCTCGGTGGTGGGCCACCTGGCAGGGCGACAGATCAAGGCCATGATCAACGCGGCACACGCCGGCGACTACGACGAGGCGAGGCGCATCCACCACGAGCTGCTCCCGCTTTGCCATGCCTGCTTCCTGGAGACGAACCCGGCGCCGGTCAAAGCGGCGATGAACGAGTTCTGGGAGCCGGTCGGCGACGTGCGACTTCCCCTGGTGAGCGCCTCGGAGCAAACACTGCGGGCCATCGAGAAGGCGTTGGGGGCGCTGCAGGGTCTGTGAGCGTATCCGTCACCTTTCTGGGTGGCCTGGGGGAGATCGGCCGCAATTGCGCCGCCGTCGAGATCGACGGAAA
>JBFFIL010000076.1:0-6729 GCA_041556535.1 Acidimicrobiia bacterium
GGCTGTCCGGTGTCTAATCCACGACCTGTCGGTAGCCGGGGCCCTCGGGGCGCTCCAACTGATCCATCGTGCAGTCAGCGGCTTCCTTGTCGGGTCGCCATCGGTGGAACCTGGATGCGTGGCGAAAGCGATCCCCCTCCAACTGGTCATAGGACACCTCGACCACCACACCCTGCTGAACCGGGATCCAAGACGAGTCTTTGCCGGGGGACCACCGGCTCGGACCACCCGGCGCCCGGGCCGAGCTGTCGAAGCTCTCCTCGGTTCGGAGCTCCATGAATCGATTGAAGATCTCCACCCGGTCCACGTCGGGGAAACCGGAGCAGTGTCCGATGAAGTGGAATTCGCCATGGTGGTTGTAAAGGCCGAGGAGAAGTGATCCGATCTTCCCCCCGTCCTTGTGCTCGCGGAACCCGCCCACGACGACGTCGATGGTCCGCCGGTGCTTGATCTTGATCATCGCCCTCTTGCCCGGCTGGTAGGCGAGCTCGGGCTTCTTGGCGATGATGCCGTCGCATCCTGCTGACTCGAAAGTGTCGAACCATTCTCTGGCCACATCTTCACTCTCCGTTTGAGGCGTCAGGTGCCATGGATGTCCCAAGACCGTCGTGAGGGAGACGAGGCGGCCCCGGCGCTCCGAGAACGGTGCGTCCCGGAGGTCTTCGCCGTCCACTGCCAGGAGGTCGAATGCGACCAACTCGGCAGGAGTCGCCTCCGAGAGCATGTTGACGCGGGACTCGGCGGGGTGGATTCGCTGCCCCAGGGAGTCGAAGTCGGTCACACCGTCGACGATTACGACTATCTCCCCGTCGACCACCGTCCCGTCGGGGAGTTGGGACAACGCCGCGGTCAGTTCGGGGAAATACCTGAGCAGCGGCTTCTGATTGCGGGAGTCGAGCCGGATTCCGGGCCTCGACCAGGCGAGGGACCTGAAGCCATCCCACTTCGGCTCGAAGACGAAGTCCCCGGCCGGCCATCGCTCCGAGACTCTTGCCTCCATGGTCTTGACCGGTGGTGGGAACGGGTGGCTCATTGGGTGGCGAGTGTATGCCCCGATAGCCTGACCCTCTCATGGTTGAACGCGCCAGGTCCGGCATCAGGTTCGCACTCGACGTCCTAGCGGCTTCGGCGCGGGAGTTCAGCTATGTCCGGGCCAATCGGATGGCAGCCGCCATCGCCTACAGGGCGTTCTTCTCGCTCGCTCCCCTTCTATTCGTGGCGGTGGGGGTGTTCGGCGCAGTCGTCGGAGACGATGCCCAGGCGCAACGAGAGATTCTCGATGCGATCGAGCGGCTCGCCGGATCCCAGGTGGCGGATGCGATGAGCGGCTTCCTCGTGTCGACGTTCGAGGTAGGCGACGCCGCCGCGGTCGTCGGCTTGGTGTTGGTGATGTGGACGGCTTCGTCCCTGTTCCTCGAGATGCAGCACGACCTCGATGACATCTTCGGCGTGCCTTACGAGCGGACCGCCGGCGTCGTGGGGTTCATCAAGAAGCGGGGCATCGGGTTCCTCTGGACGCTTGGGCTCGGACTCGTCTTCGTCGGCATTTGGGTGCTCAACTTCTCGTGGCGCTTCCTGGGAGGGCTCTTTCCCGCGAACGCGGCAGCTGGTCACACAGTGATCGGGATACTGGCCCCGGTGGTGTCAGTCGTGATCCTGCCGCTCCTGTTCGGGCTGATCCTTCAGACGATGTCCTCGACGACGGTCCCATGGCGGGCGGTCCGGTACGGGGCGGCATTCACCTCACTCCTCTTCCTCTTGGCCGCTTACGGGATAGGCGTCTATTTCGCATGGAACACGACGCCTTCGGCGTTCACCATCGCCGGTTCGGTCTTCGTGGTCCTGTTGCTGGTGTTCGTCCTCTCCTCGGCGTTCCTCTTCGGGGCGCAGGTGACCAAGGTCTATGCCGACTTCCTCGAGCGAGGAGATGTCTTACGACCCTCTGAGAGGTCAACCGAGGGAGCGAGCGCGGCGGAGTCCGCTCCAGTGCCGACGTCCGCCGTCCTTGCCTTCCTCGGCGGGCTGTTCGTCGGGAGGAGAAGGTCCAAGTAGATCCCGGAGCTTCAAAGGATCACGAACTCGACCAGGGCCACTCCGAAGGACAGCCCATATCCGATGAACGCGACCCGGAAGGCGTAGGCGAGGTAGCGGTACTTTCGCCGATAGAGGCTCGTCCCCATTTGATGTATGTCGCGGAGCATCGCCCTCCTCATCTTCGCGGAGTCCTCGAGGAGATCCATGTGCGCGTCGATCCACGTCTTCTCGTCGATGTTGGCGAAGACGCCGAAGAACAAGGTGTTTGGGTTTCCGGAGCCAACCTTGGTGCCGGGGTGGAATCGTGGGATCACGGCGAGGATCGCCAACGCAAGGGTCACCAGGGCAGTCAGCCCTGCTGCCAACAGGCCATAGGACCGGGTGGTGCCCAGTTGGCCGAGCACAAGGCCGAGCAAGACGATGGATCCGCCGATGAGGAACCCTGACTTCTGGTCGGCCATGCCGGAAAGCGAAACGTGGTGCTGCTGGGTGTTCCGCAGCAGGAAGGCAACCTCGGCCGAGTCCGGCTTGGTCGCCTCGTGGTTGGTCTCGATGTCGTGAATCGGCTCGGTCATTAGCCCTCGGTTCGACGCGGAAGTATCCCAGACCGTCCGGTCTCGTGCATGAGGCGACTCGGATCCCTCCTCATTTGGACGATCACTCCAATAACCTCGTAGCCAATGTCAGTCGATATCGCAGGTTTCATAGCCGACCTCAAAGAGCACGCGACCGAGCACGGGTTCCATGTGCATGACGAGCGGCACTTCGTAGAGACATACTCCCTCAGGCAATCCTTCGAGGTCGATGTCCACCCGGAGTCGGGTTGCGGAGGGCCGATCGATCTCCATCTGGCCCTCGACGCCGATCCGAAAGTCGTGCTGTCGCTGCGAGATCGCCTCGATCAGATGGAGGATGGATTCGAGGAGCCCGAAGACGAGTATCACCTGGACCTGTACTTCAACTGGGCGGTCCCGCCGCTCAACCAACCGCCCGACCTTCTGATCCTCGCCACCGACCTCGCCGGGATCGGGGGGCTGTCACTGTCCGTCGAAGTCTCCGCCATCGACTCGTTCGCTGCCGTGACGGATGCCCCGGAGCGTCGTCTGATGCTCCAGGGCAAGACATCGGTCAGCTTGGTCGACGTCCTGATGGGACGTGAGCAGCTCTGCGATGTCCTCGACCGATCCCATGAGATCAGCGAATACCTCGTCGACCGGGTCGGCGGGTGGATGGAGCTGCCCACATAGGAAGCCCTTGATCCCAGGTGAGGGCGACCCCATTGAGGGGATGACGCGCCTCAAGTAGGTTGCGATTCATGGCTTCACACTTCAACTCCGATCTCTTCAAGTTTCTCCGCGACCTCGAAGCAAACAACGAGCGCGAATGGTTCAACGCCAGCAAGGAGCGATACATCGACTCCGTCCAGGAGCCGGCGCTGACCTTCATCACGGACTTCGGGCCGCGCCTGGCCAGGATCAGCCCGCACTTCCGCGCCGACGCCAGGGTCCAGGGCGGCTCGCTCTTCCGCATCTACCGGGACACCCGGTTCAGCAACGACAAGACCCCTTACAAGACGAATACCGGCGTCCACTTTCGGCACGAGCGTTCCAAGGATGCCCATGCGCCTGGGTACTACCTCCATCTCCAGCCGGGGGAGTGTTTCATGGGCGTGGGGCTGTGGAGACCCGAGACCAAGGTCGCCTATGCGATACGAGAAGCGATCGCCGATGACCCCGCCAGATGGAGGAAGGCGGCTTACGGAAAGCGATTCACCGACGTGTACACCCTCGCGGGAGAATCACTGCAGCGCCCGCCCAAGGGCTTCGAGCCCGATCATCCCTACATCAGAGACCTGAAGCGGAAAGACTTCATGGCGTCGATGCGCCTGTCACAGAAGCAGGTGACGGCGCCGGACTTCATCGATGAGTTCGAGAGCCTCTGCAAACGGGCGACGCCGTTCATGTCGTTTCTTTGTGACGCCGTGGGAGTCGGCTTCTGATTGGCCGTACCAAGGGTCGAAAGCCCCTAGTCGCCGCACCGCCCCATTCGCATCATCGGCAGTCGAGAACCCGAAGGCGAACACGGGGGCCAGGTGACTTCCCGGCTGAGAGGCCGGCAGGAGGAGCCGGCGTACCGTTGGACCAGGTCCGGCCAGTACCGGCGAAGGGAGTTGGTCATCGGGTTCTCCTTTTTTCCCTTGGCTCGCTTCAGACGGTTTGCTCCTCGCCCTCGAGGACCGACCAGGGTGCCTTGAACCCGTCCTTGAGGACGGCTCCGAACCGCCGAATGTCCTTCCGCAGAACCCACCACGCAGCGATCAGGAAGATGATGCCAACGCCCATCCGCGCCTGAGCCGACTGCTCGTGGCTGATCGCTCCGATCTCAGCTAGGTAGGACTCGCCCAACTGAGCGACGAATAGCCCGAGCATCACCCAGGCCTCGGTCCTGCTTATGGACAGGCTTGCGATGATCGCCACGGCGAAGACCGACTGCGCTGCAGTCACCCAGAGCTCGACCCGCTGCACCTGGTCGAGCGGGAGGCCGGTCGCCTGCTGGGCGAAAATGGCGAACACGACGGGCAGGGTCCCCACCAGGAGCGTCCACTGATTGACCTTCGAGGAGATCAGGGCGCCTATCCCGGTGCGAGCCGCCATCCTCCACGCAAACAGGCCTGCAATAAGCAACTCGGGGGCCTCACTGGCCAGTGGAGCCAGCCATTTCACGAGGAGAAACGTGCTGATCCCCAGGTCCTCTCCCACTTCTTTCAGGGACTCGGCGAACGGCTCGGCGACGATGAGGATCACCGCGGCCGCGGCGAGAAAGCCGAGATAGTTGAACAGTCGCCGCTTCGTCTTGGGCAGCGAGCCTATGTAGGCGCTCGGCCCGACCAGATGCGGCTCTCCCGGCGACGCACCCGCCAGGCGGATCATGTAGATCACGTAGATGGCCACCAGGATTCCGGCATCCAGGATCGTCAGGCTGTCCTTGAGAAAGAGGGTGAGCCCGTAGATGGATGCGAGCGCGAGATACGCGATGTCCACCGACTGGCCCCGCGACAGGTTGACGTAAACCGGTGTCGCGTCCTCGGCCTCGGCCCGGCTGGCCCGCTTTCGCTTCACCCGCCAGGTCCCCAGCAGGATGACCATTGGCCAGCCGAATCCGATGAGCAGCTGGTTTGCTCCCGTCATGTTTGCGAGTGCGAGTGGCCCGTTCACGTCGGCAGCGCCCGTCTCTGCGAACTCACGGCCGGCGTTTGCCGTGAAGACGAAGTCCACGGCGTACTCGGGAAGGACGGCGATCAGGGCCAGAAGGGCGAGCGCGAGACCCGATCCGACGTCGAGTTGGATCACTTCGGCTGCCCAGGAGAGGATGAAAGCCGCTCCGATGATGGCTACACCGAAGAGCGTGGCTGCCATGACAGGGTCGGCATGCGAGTCGGAGAACCTGAGCCACACGCCGGGAACGCATACCGCCAGCGCACCGGCCATGATTGCGATCTGGCGTGATGGGTGGATCTGGGGGTGCTCCATGGACGGCGGGAGTCTAAGCGAGGTACCGGTCAGCCAAACCCTCCGAGCAGGAACGGAATTGGGCGTGCTCAGATCTGGTTGTCACTGCCGCAGCAGACCTTCCGGAAGCCTGATGATCCCCGACTCACATGCCGATTTGCTCCACTGGGAAACCAGGGCGTTCGCCCACATGGCAACCGTTGGTCCCAAGGCCGAACCCCACTCGAGCCCCATGTGGTTCGACTGGGACGGAACTCACATCGCAGTCAGCATGACCAAGACGAGGCAGAAATACAGGAACCTGCATCGCGACAGCCGGACATCGCTCTCGATCATGGACCCTGCCAATCCGTACAGATACGTCGAGATCAGAGGTGAGATGGTCGACATCGAGGACGATCCCGACATCGACTTCATCTCCCGGCTGGCGGACAAGTACCTCGGTGAGGAGCGCTACCCCTGGCATCGACCCGCCGACGAGCGCGTCAAGATCACGATACGCCCCACGAGTGTCTCCGGCATGGGGTAATCGGGCATAGGCTCTCCCAACATGGCAAGGCAGAACATCACGTCGGGGTCCCCTTGGGAGCCTCTATACGGGTTCAGCCGTGCCGTCAGACATGGGGACAGGCTGTTTGTCGCAGGAACGGCTCCGATCTGGCCGGATGACTTCGTCGATCCCGACCCAAAGGCACAGGCTCGACGCTGTCTCGAGATCATGCTCGACGCAGTCCGCGAGGCTGGCGGATCCGCCTCCGATGTCGTCAGGACCCGGATGTTCATCACCGATCCGGCGGACGCCGACCTCGTTGGTGCCGCCCACGGCGAGGTCTTCTCCCAAGTGCGGCCCGCTGCGACAATGGTGGTTGTCGCCGGCCTGCTCGACGGGCGTTGGAAGGTGGAGATGGAACTCGAGGCCGTCTTGACGGGTTAGCTGGTGTGACTACCACGGAGGTGTTCGATGTTCGGTAGAGAGAAGTCGGGAATGCCCGGCGAGTCGGAGGCGCTTGCCGGCCGCGATGCGCCCGTCGAGGTCCCCGCGGCTCACTTCGTCAATGGGAATCCGCTCGTCGGCCCCTTCCCCGATCGGAATAGCATCGTCTCTCGCGGGCGGGCCGGTTTCAGATCATCGACGTCTCTCAATTGACCGTGTCGATCCGGGCAAGTAGGATCGCAGGCGATGGAC